>NZ_JBQLIC010000009.1:0-105872 GCF_056034385.1 Marinococcus sp. LNHM3E3-2.2 | reverse complement strand
AGGATTAGCTCAGCTGGGAGAGCACCTGCCTTACAAGCAGGGGGTCGGCAGTTCGATCCTGTCATCCTCCACCATTTATTATATATCGCGGGGTAGAGCAGTCTGGTAGCTCGTCGGGCTCATAACCCGGAGGTCGTCGGTTCAAATCCGTCCCCCGCAACCAATAGGGCCTGTGGTGTAGCGGTTAACATGCCTGCCTGTCACGCAGGAGATCGCGGGTTCAAATCCCGTCAGGCCCGCCACTTTACTTTTATTCATATTGACAAACAAAATGAATAAGGTATAATTTCATTCGAGTCGTAAACATTTCACTCGAAATCAATCATTCAATATGGCTCGATAGCTCAGTCGGTAGAGCAGTGGACTGAAAATCCTCGTGTCGGCGGTTCGATTCCGTCTCGAGCCACCATTTAAAAAACGCCGGTCTAGCTCAATTGGTAGAGCAACTGACTTGTAATCAGTAGGTTGGGGGTTCAAGTCCTCTGGCCGGCACCACGTGGAGGGGTAGCGAAGTTGGCCAAACGCGGCGGACTGTAAATCCGCTCCTTCGGGTTCGGCGGTTCGAATCCGTCCCCCTCCACCACTTATACAGGGGTATAGTTTAATGGCAAAACAGCGGTCTCCAAAACCGCCAATGTGGGTTCGATTCCTACTACCCCTGCCATTTTTAATGTGTTATGTTCATATGGCGGTTGTGGCGAAGTGGTTAACGCACCGGATTGTGGTTCCGGCACGCGTGGGTTCAATTCCCACCAATCGCCCCATATTGGATAATGGGCTATAGCCAAGCGGTAAGGCATCGGGTTTTGGTCCCGTGATGCGCTGGTTCGAATCCAGCTAGCCCAGCCAATTGCGGAAGTAGTTCAGTGGTAGAACACCACCTTGCCAAGGTGGGGGTCGCGGGTTCGAATCCCGTCTTCCGCTCCATTATTAACATAAGCATTGAGCCATTCTCTGGAATGGCGGTATAGCCAAGTGGTAAGGCACGGGTCTGCAAAACCCTTATCCCCCGGTTCGAATCCGGGTACCGCCTCCATTATTAAAGAGAAGCAAACGCCTGCCGGGGTGGTGGAATTGGTAGACACACAGGACTTAAAATCCTGCGGTTGGTCATCAACCGTGCCGGTTCGAGTCCGGCCCTCGGTACCATTTTTCAGTTAAACGGCGAAGTGGCGGAACCGGTAGACGCGCTTGACTCAAAATCAAGTGTCCTCTGGACGTGTGGGTTCGAGTCCCACCTTCGCTACCATTTAACGAGTCAGGAAGACGTTTCTAAAGGGAAACGTTATTTTTATGTTTAATTTTAAATACCGAAGCTGACCATAAAGAAAAAGTCTTTCCTTTTCAAAAAAAGGAAAGACTTTTTTTATAATCATGAAGAGAACTCCCAAACAGGAGAAGCTGCCCGCAGCAGTCGGCTTTCTGAGGTGCCGCCATGTATTTGAGTAAACATGTCCCCGACCGCCTGGGTGAGTTCAGCAGCAGACTCTTTGGAAAGCTGGGGCCGCATAAAGGTTAATTGTATTGCTGTCGTAGTTGAACGACTGGTCCGGCTGTAAAGACTTGGCCCGCTTAATGAGCCCAGTGTTTTCTTGCGGTCCTTGGCTATAATCTGTCCGTACATCGGATGGACATGGTTTTCACTAATCTTAAGCTCATCCTGTTCAACGCCGAAACCGATTTTCAAATAATCGAAGACAGTATCTGCATCGATTAATATAATCGGGGTTTCATACTGCAGGTTAAAAAAATGAATGAGGTCTTCCCCGGAATGCTCGGAGGGAGTGGTATTATTTTCCTGTAGGTTTTTGTACAGCTGCTCGTGAAGAGGTGGGAGAGACCGGTCGATAAGTCCTGCCTGTTCTAATATTTGTTGCCACTGCCGAACACCTGTATAGTCATAGATAGACTGGTCAAGCAGGTCCATCTGGATTTGTTTATGAAAGAAGTCCACCCGCCCCCGAAGCATCCCCGGGGAGTCATCAATAACGATGTCACGGTAGATGTTGACGCCGCATTGAAAAGAAGGAATAATTTTAAAAACAGAAGAAGAAATAGAAATGTCTTTGATCATATACATCCCCCTTTGTGTCTAGCTCATAGTGTATCATATCACTTTTACAGACTCCGGCGAAACGATTTATAAAGGAGGGCCGTCCATGCGAACGGCAGAGGAATTAAAAGAGGAGATTCAGGTGTTTGCAGAGTCTATCGGTATCGATAAAGTAGGCTTTGCTTCTGCTTCTCCCTTTGTGACTTTAAAAGCGAGGCTGAAAGAACAGCAGCGGCTGAACTACCAGTCGGGCTTTGAAGAAGACGACATTGAAAAAAGAACGCACCCCGAGCTGCTTCTGACTGAAGCAACAACGATTATCTCTATTGCCCTCGCATATCCGACGAAGCTTCCAGAGGCTCCAAAAAATCGTCCTGGAGCACGCAGGGGCCAATTTTGCAGGGCCTCCTGGGGTAAGGATTACCATGACGTTCTGCGGGATAAATTAAACCAGCTGGAGGCCTTTATACAAGAAACCGTGCCTGGGGCCGAATGCAAATCCATGGTTGATACCGGTGAACTATCGGACCGGGCGGTTGCAGAGCGCGCCGGGATTGGATGGAGTGGCAAAAACTGCGCCATTATCACTCCGGAGTTTGGTTCGTATGTATATTTAGGCGAAATGATTACGACGCTGTACCTGCCGGAGGATACACCCCTGATGGATCAATGCGGCACGTGCAACCGATGTGTGGATTTATGTCCAACGGATGCTTTGATCCAGGGTGGGCAGCTTGACGCGAAAAAATGTATCGCTTATCTGACGCAGACGAAGGAATCCCTGCCGGAGCGCTACCGCCATAAACTAGGCAATAGATTATACGGCTGTGACACCTGTCAGCAGGTGTGCCCGGAAAATAAAGGTGTGGATTTTCATAATCATCCAGAGTTTGAACCCGACCCGGAAGTGGTCAAGCCGCTGCTTGAGCCTTTACTAACCATTTCCAACAGAGAGTTCAAAGAAAAATTTGGGTATATTGCGGGCTCCTGGAGAGGAAAAAAACCAATTCAGCGTAATGCGCTGATCGCCCTCGGCCATATGAAAGAAAAATCCTCGATACCAACGATTATACAGCTTCTCCATAACGATCCGCGGCCGGTCATTCGCGGTGCCTGTGCCTGGGCTTTGGGAGAAATGCCTACGCAGGAAGGGATGGTGGCCCTGCACAGTGCTAACAGCAGAGAAGAAGAGGCAGAAGTGCTTGAAGAGATTGCAAAAGCATTGGATAAAACCTCCCCGGAACGAGTATAATAGAAGAAAACGTAATAAGGAGGGTCTTCATGGAGGCTTGGGCTGCATCACAAGCAATTGGTGATATCGGTGAAGTGACCATAGTATTATATGAAGGTCGTATCTGTATGCTGAATTTCGGTTCCTTGGAAGAAA
Organism: Marinococcus sp. LNHM3E3-2.2; assembly: GCF_056034385.1. NCBI lineage: Bacteria > Bacillati > Bacillota > Bacilli > Caryophanales > Bacillaceae > Marinococcus > Marinococcus sp. LNHM3E3-2.2. The sequence continues at coordinate 102,432 of NZ_JBQLIC010000009.1, read as the reverse complement.
ATGAAGACCGGATAAAGCTTTGGCTGAAGAAGCATATTGGTGCTTCCTGCGGACTGCGGAAAGAGCTGCACCCCGTGCACGCAGACGTGTTTCGGGAGCTCGAAGAATATGCAGCGGGTGAACGCACAACGTTTACCGTATCGCTCGATATGAGAGGAACGTCTTTTCAAAAGAAAGTGTGGCAGGCACTTCAGAGTATTCCTTATGGAGCGACAAAATCATATGCAGAAATTGCTGAAAAGGCCGATTCCCCGAAAGCTTTTCGGGCAGTGGGAATGGCTAACAACAAAAATCCAGTTTCCATAATCGTGCCATGCCACCGGGTCATTGGGAAAGATGGAAAAATGGTAGGCTTCGGCAGCGGAGTACACTTAAAAGAAACACTGCTCGAATTAGAAAAAGCGCAGGCAGTTTCGCGGTAGGAAAAGAAGGAGAGAGCGACTTGGCTTTACATGTAGTATTATTTCAACCAGAAATACCGGCGAACACCGGAAATATTGCAAGAACATGCGCAGGAACAGACACCCACCTGCACCTGATACGGCCGCTCGGTTTTTCCACGGAAGACCGGATGCTGAAGCGGGCAGGCTGTGATTACTGGCCAAATGTGCAGATTCACTATTATGATTCACTCGAAGAATGGATGGATACGTATCCGGAAGCGGAGTTCTTCTTTGTAGAAACAGTAGGGTCATCGTCGTATGCCGTTCATGACTATTCAGATCCTGTGAAAGACTATTTTTTTGTGTTTGGACGTGAAACAACCGGTCTGCCGGAATATGTAACAGAAAAGTTTCAGGAAAATTGCATCCGGATACCCCAGAATGATAAAGTCCGTTCCTTGAATTTGTCCAATACGGCCGCTATTTTAGTTTATGAAGCACTCCGCCAGCAGGCATTTCCACAATTACAATAATGAAAGAGGGATCAAGATGTACGTTGTTATAAATGAACTCGAGGTACCAGAAGAAGCAAAAGAACAAATCCAGGAACGCTTCGGTGCCAGCGCTGAAAAAATGAATCAGGTACCGGGATGTCTGGAATTTTTGTTTCTAGATGAAGCGACCGAAGATGGAAAACAGCTTGTTTTCACCAAATGGGAAACCAGGGAAGATTTTGAAAACTGGCTCGAAAGTGACTCATTTAAGTCCTCTCACCGTGCAGGAGGGCAGGAGAAAAGAGAGAGTGCAGCTACCGGTAACCAGATCCGCCAGTTTCGCGTAGTCCATGCCAGTTAAAACCGGAGGCCCGTGGTGAAAAATGCATATTTAACCAGTCACTTTCCGATTCTTGCCATTTTATTTTTTTGTTTATCCTTTGGCATTTGGTCGCAGCAGTATATCGCCGCCTTTTTAGAATCAGCCGGCATTTATCAGGGAATGCTCGAATTTTTCTCAGACAGTGGCATTAAATTGACCATGCTTTTTGTGCTGATGCTTGCGTTTTTTATGATTATTGCTGCATTAAAATTAATTTCAGACACGATGATGGGGCTGTCACTGTTATTTTTTTTGAGTGAAGAAAAAGGGGATAGCCGCTCCTATCTTCAGAGCTGCGCCTGGATTTATTTAATGGCAGGGGGCGTGTCGCTGTTCCTTACTTCTCATCTCTATGTACTTGGAGGGCTTTTCATAGGAGCGACGCTTGTTTCCTTTGTCTATTTGATCATCCGACTGGCTCCTTCCCTTCGTTTTGCCGGAGTGGCTGGTTTTTTGCTTCTTCATCTATCCTTCTGGGGGCTTTTTATTTTTGGTACAGGGTACGCCGGTTTGCGGCTGTACAATAGTTTTCTACATAGTTTGCCAGTATAAAAAAAGCGGACGGCTAAGGCTGTCCGCTTTTTTTATATAGTAAGGGGTACATCGCTTTCCAGAAAGAGAGGGCGCTGTCTTCAGGATCTAAAGGACGGGGGTCGTCGTATCCGTGCCAGACTCCCATGGTATATCTGCTGTCATAGCCGGCAAACCAGCTGTCTTTAGTATTGTTTGATGTACCGGTTTTCCCGCTGACGTCTTCAAAATCTTTCAAGGTTGAAGCCGTGCCTGAAACGGCAGTGGTGCGAAGGGCTTCACGCATCTGGTCATTTGTTTCCGGAGACCATACAATTATTTCCTTCTTTTCCCACTCAAATAAGATTTCTCCATTTGCATCAGTAACAGAAGTGATAGCGCGCGGCGGCTCATACGTGCCACCGTTGGAAAATACGGTATAAGCACTCGTCAATTCTACCGGGGAGACCCCGTGTTCAATACCGCCGAGGGCGGCAGCGTATTGCCTGTCTTCCGTGGTTAATTTTTGCCACTCAAATTTTTCAAGATAGTGAAAGGAAGATTCCAGCCCGGTTTGATGCATGAGACGAAGAGCGGAGGTATTGTAGGAAAAGGCAAGGGCATGTTCAATCGTTACCCTATCCTTTGCCGTTCCGCCTTCATTTGCGGGACAATAGGAGGCTACGCAGTATTTCTTTGTGGAAACCAGGTCGTTAATAGAGCGCTCTTTTTCTTCAAGGTATGGCCCGTAGACGAGCAGCGGCTTCCACACCGAGCCTGGCTGCCGGTATGCCTGAAAGGCCCTGTTAAATTCATGTTCCCGATAATCTGCCCCGCTGCTTATGGCCGTAATAGCGCCGGCCTCGTGATCAGCAATGACAGCGGCTCCTTCAATGCCCCGCTGCTGCCAGTAGGAGCGGGATTTTTCTGTGAGCATGGTCTGGAGCTCAGAGTCCATGGCGGTATGGATAGTAATGCCGGATTGAAGGAGCTGTTCTGTTCGTGTGTTCAGCTCTTCGTAAAGAGCTTCTTTTTCGCTTTCCGATGCCTGACTGATCTGTTCAGTCCATCCTTCATTTTGTGCAACGAGCTGTCTGAATTCATGTTTTACATAATCAGTGTAATCAGGATAAGGGTTGGCTTTGCTTTTTTGTAAGTCCACAGAGACAGTTTCCTGAACGGCCCGTGAATTTTCCTCATCAGTTACAGCACCCGTCTCTTCCATTTTATCCAGGATCCACTGCTGCCGCTCCCGCGTATGGTCCGGATGATCAATGGGGTGGTAGTAGGACGGGTTGGCTGGAATGGCAGCGAGAAAAGCTGTTTGTGCTAGCGAGAGGTCACTGCTTGGTTTACCAAAATAAGAAAGACTCGCCGTTTCAAATCCGTAAATTCCTTCGCCAAAATAAATAGTATTCATATACATTTCCAGAATTTCATTTTTTGTATAGGTTTGTTCAAGCTGATAGGCAAACAGCACTTCGGCAACCTTTCGTTCATACGTCTGCTGATGGTTAAAATAAATATTTCTTGTCGCCTGCTGGGTAATCGTACTTGCGCCTTCTTCAATACCTCCGCTGCTGGTATTGCTTATAAGAGCCCGGACAACGCCTAAAGGGTCAATGCCCTGATGCTCGTAATACTTTTGGTCTTCCGTTGCAATAAAAGCAGCTCTTGCACGTTCAGGAAAATGGGGGAGGGATACGTACCTCCGGTTTTCCCCGGGCTGAAATTCAGCAATTTGACTGCCCTGCCGGTCGGTCACGTAGCTGTTCTGGGCAATGGGCACGCCGGAGACGTCAATCTGCTCTTCGAGGAAAGAAGAGAGAGCCTGGGTACTGCTCATCTCCTTTGCAAACAACCAGGAAACGATGGTCCCGCCGATGATAAACAACAGTATCCATAGAAGCCCTAAAATTTTTCTCATGTGTGTAATTCCTTCGCTTAAGGATATTTATTATATCGACAAAGAGAGCTTTAAGGTTTAAAAAGGAAAAGAAAGTATATGTATAAATATGATATAATGCCTCTAGTCTGCGCGGATTTTCGGTTTGCCCGCCTGCAGAAACCGTGCTAAAGTAAAAAGGCAGATAGAAACGGAGGAAGTCGGTAATGACGAATTGGTCAAAAGAAATATGGGATTGGATTAAAGTAATCGTCGTCGTCGTTTTAATCGTCGTCATTGTGCGCGGCTTCTTGTTTGCCAACTATGTTGTCAGTGGACCTTCCATGCTTCCGACAGTGGAAGACGGGCAGCGGATGATTATTAACAAGATCGGATATGCCTTTTCGGAGCCCGAACGCTCAGATATCATTGTTTTTCATGCGAATGAAAACAGTGACTATATTAAAAGAGTGATCGGCCTTCCAGGAGATACGGTGGAGTACAGGGACGATACGTTATATATTAACGGAGAAGCTCAGGAAGAGCCGTACTTAGAAGAATTTCAAAACCAAACGAGCGGAGAGTTCACTCAGGATTTTACGCTTGAAGGAGTGACCGGTGAAACAACCGTGCCGGAAGACAGCTATTTTGTAATGGGTGACAACCGCCCTCGTAGTGAAGACAGCAGAGCCAGCGCTGTCGGTTTTGTAGATGAGGACCAGATTGTGGGAGAGGCGAGTATCAGATACTGGCCGCTCGATGATTTCACCTTCAGTCCATAAAAAGAGCTTCAGCAGGCAGCACCTGCTGAAGCTCTTTTTGATGGCTTATAATTTTTATTAATTTCCGGGAGAACTGTCCCAGTGTGCTTCAATAAATTCGTCCCGGCCGGAGAGGGCGCGGTCTTTTTTATATGCTTCCCTTTCCTTCTTATAAAAGTTCTGGTGGGATTCCTCAGCCGGATAAAAAGGTTCCGCCGGCCGGATCTCCGTAACTACGGGGGCACGGAACCGGCCGCTTTCTTCTACCTGCTGCCTCGATGCTTCCGCCAGCCGGCGCTGTTCTTCGGTATGATAGAAAATGGCCGTCTGGTATTGAGGCCCGCGGTCGTGAAACTGACCATGGGGGTCTGTCGGATCAATTTGAGGCCAGTATAGATCGAGCAGCTGCTGATAGGAAAACAACGCAGGGTCAAACTCAATCTGAACTGCTTCTCTATGCCCTGTTGTTCCAGCTTTCACCTCATCGTACGAAGGATGCGCAACGCTGCCGCCGGTATAGCCGGAGGTAATGGATATAATGCCGGGAAGCTCGTCAAACGGCTGCACCATACACCAAAAACACCCGCCGGCAAAGGTTGCCAGTTCTTTATTTTTTGTCTCGTTTTGCTGGGTCATTGCGAACACCGTCCATCACCTGTATAGTATTTTTTGTATTTGTGTAAAGTATAGCACAGCAAAAAGAAGTCGTAATTCAAAAAGCCTGAACACGAAAGACAAATAAAGGAGGGAAGATATGCTTACCGGCCAAAAAATTCTGCCAGCAGCCCGTAATGAAAGGGAGTTTGAAAAAGCACTCAAAACCTCCGGGCAGTACGTGGTCATTTTGAATGTGCATCTGGCGAAGCTTAAAAGCCTGATGCAGTTAAGCAAACGGGCAGATAAAAAAGTACTGCTGCATGCAGATCTGGTCCAGGGACTTGCTCATGATGATTCCGCGGCTCAGTTTTTATGCCAGAATATCCGCCCGGACGGATTAATCAGTACCCGCAGGCAGATTCTTACAACCGCTAAAAAAAACAATCTTATTACGGTGCAGCGTTTGTTTTTGCTGGATTCCCTGGCACTTGAAACAAGTTTTAAGCTGCTTGAAGACATTAAACCGGATATGGTAGAGCTTCTGCCGGGTATTGTACCGTCCATGATTAAGGAAGTAGCCGAAAATAAAAATGTACCTGTTATTGCAGGTGGTCTGATTCGTTCGCAGGAAGAAGTTTCTGCCGCCTGGAACGCAGGAGCATCGGCCATATCGACGACGGAAAAATCATTATGGCCAATATAGAGAATAGAAAAGTGGAGGAAACAACGATGACTGAAAAGAAATACATTCTCGCAATCGACCAGGGAACAACCAGTTCAAGAGCTATATTGTTTGATCAGGAAGGCCAGATTGTAGGCAGCGAACAGCGTGAATTGGAGCAGTATTTCCCCCGTGCCGGCTGGGTGGAGCACAATGCCAATGAAATCTGGTCCGGGGTGCTCGGCTGCATTGCCGGAGTGCTTGAAAACAATGAAGTTTCTCCAAAGCAGATCAGCGGCCTCGGTATTACTAATCAACGTGAAACTACAGTAGTGTGGGATAAGCACACGGGAAAACCGGTGTACCATGCCCTAGTATGGCAGTCCCGGCAGACCGCTTCGATCTGTGAGGAATTAAAGCAGCAGGGATATGAAAAAATGGTAAGAAGCAAAACGGGCCTGCTGCTTGATCCTTACTTTTCGGGAACGAAAGTAAAATGGATTCTCGATAATATTGAGGGAACAAAGGAAAAAGCAGAACAGGGAGAGCTGTTGTTTGGTACGATCGATACGTGGCTGATTTGGAGGTTAACCGGAGGAAAAGCTCACGTAACGGATTATTCCAATGCTTCACGCACGATGATGTTTAACATCTATGATTTAACCTGGGATGAGGAGCTTCTGAAAATGCTTGATATTCCGGAAACGATGCTTCCGGAAGTGAAGTCGTCGTCGGAAATATACGGCCATACCGTGGATTACCACTTCTTCGGTGAAGAAATACCAATCGCTTCGGCTGCGGGAGATCAGCATGCAGCGTTGTTCGGACAGACATGCTTTGATGAGGGCATGGTAAAAAATACTTACGGAACCGGCTGCTTTATGCTGATGCAGACAGGAGAGACTCCGATTCATTCTGACAATGGACTGCTTACCACCATCGCATGGGGACTCGACGGAAAAGTGAAATATGCCCTCGAGGGAAGTATATTTGTAGCAGGTTCAGCTGTACAGTGGCTGAAGGACGGGATGCGTCTGATTGACTCTTCCTCTGCTTCTGAAACCTATGCCCTGCGTGTGAACGACAGTGAGGGTGTGTACGTTGTGCCGGCCTTTACCGGCCTTGGGGCACCTTATTGGGACAGTGAGGTTCGGGGAGCTGTATTTGGCCTCACCCGCGGCACCGAAAAAGAACATTTTATCCGGGCGACCCTTGAAGCGCTCGCGTATCAGACGAAAGACGTGCTTGATGTTATGAGGGAGGACGCGGGCATGGAAGTAAAAACATTGCGTGTTGACGGCGGCGTTGTACCGAACAACTTCCTCATGCAGTTTCAGTGCGATATGGCTGAAGTACGGGTGGAGCGCCCGTACGTATTGGAAACGACGGCACTGGGGGCGGCTTATCTTGCAGGCCTTGCTACAGGCTTTTGGAAAAACAAAGAAGAGCTTATGGATAAATGGGAGCTCGAAAAATCGTTTGATGTGCATATGGAAGACGAAAAGCGGGAAGAACACTATGCAGGGTGGAAAAAAGCGGTTGATGCAGCACGTGCGTTTAAGTAAACATATCGGTTGCATTTGAATGAAAGAGCGATTACAATTAGGTTAAGTTAATAAATGGTCGGAGATGCAGAGAGACCGCAGATACCCTTCACCCTAGAAGAGGAGATCTGCGGTCTTTTTTACTCTCTGATATTGTAAAAGGGGATGAAATGAATGGCAGATCAGCATTTTTCAGCACTATCACGTAAATCACGTTTGAAAAATATGACAGTGACCCACCTCGACGTGCTCGTTATCGGAGGCGGCATTACCGGAGCGGGCATTACACTGGACGCCACAGCCCGTGGTCTTAACACGGCCTGCATTGAAATGCAGGACTTTGCAGCAGGTACTTCCAGCCGTTCCACTAAGCTTGTACACGGGGGACTGCGTTACCTTGAACAGTTTGAAATTAAACTTGTAGCCGAGGTAGGAAGAGAGCGGGCCATCGTGTATGAAAATGCGCCTCACGTAACCGAGCCGGAGTGGATGCTTCTCCCAATCGTAAAAGGTGGAAACCTTGGGAAAACATCTACCTCGTTCGGCCTGCAGGTGTACGACCGTCTGGCTCAGGTAAACAAGCACGAGCGCCGCTACATGCTCAACAAAAAAAGAACTCTGGAAAAAGAACCACTACTCCGCGAAGAAAATCTTCTCGGCGGGGGCGTCTATGTTGAATACCGTACGGACGATGCAAGACTGACCCTGGAAGCAATGAAAAAAGCTGTGGAGCTCGGCGCAGACGCCGTTAACTATGCCAAAGCAACTGATCTTTTATATGACAATGGCAAGCTCGTCGGTGTCGAAGTGAAAGACTTGATTAATAACGAAACCCACCGCATTTATGCGGACCATGTTGTGAACGCTGCCGGCCCATGGGTGGATACGCTCAGAAAAGTAGACGGCTCCAACAAAGGCAAACTCCTGCATCATACAAAAGGGATCCATCTTGTGTTTGATCTCAGCCGCTTCCCGCTCCGCCAGGCTACGTATTTTGACGCTCCGGACGGACGGATGATCTTTGCGATTCCACGCGGAAATAAAGCGTACGTAGGCACGACAGATACGGATTACGGTGCAAACCTGGAAGAGCCGCGCGTGTCCAGGGAAGACCGCGACTATATTTTAGAAGTCACAAATTATGAATTCCCAACCCTGAAGCTGAAGGCAGAAGATGTGGAATCGAGCTGGTCCGGCATTCGTCCGCTCATTCAGGAGGAAGGAAAATCAGCCTCTGAAATCTCCCGTAAAGATGAAATTTTCATTTCGGATTCCGGACTGATTTCCATCGCAGGCGGTAAACTGACCGGCTACCGCAAAATGGCAGAGCGGATTGTCGACGTAGTAGTTGATAAGATGAATATTCACGCACCGTGCCCAACCCAGGACATCCGGCTTTCCGGCGGTGAAGTGGGCGGATCTTCCGGCTATGAAACCTTCGCCGTTAAAGAAGCGTACCGCGGCGAAGCGCTTGGAATGACCAGAGATGAAACAGAAGATCTGTTCCGCTTCTACGGGGCGAACGGCCTGAAAATGCTTGAGCTGCTCGAAGAGAACCTTGAAGAAGCGAAAAACAGCGGTATGCCGTTAAAGCTCGCTGCACGGCTGTTGTACGCGCTTGAGTATGAAATGGCAGTTACACCGCTTGACTTCCTGAACAGAAGAACGGCCTTCCTTTTCTTTGATATGCCGGAGCTGAAGCGCTGGAAAGAACCGGTAACGGCATTTATGAAGAAATCGTTGAACTGGTCCGAGGAAGAAACAAAAGCCTACACTGAAGAGCTTGAGTCCGAAATTGCCTATGCGACGAAGCCTTATGAAGACGTTGAGGATCAAAAAGCCAGGGAAAAACAAGCAAATTAAAGAAATAGCATAAAAACGCCTGCTCTTTAACCGGAGCGGGCGTTTTGTTTTGGAAAGGAGAAAAGAACGAATACCGGAAAACCATGGTAGAAATACGTGCTTTCTTATATACTGGTAACAGGCATATTTACTGAGAAATACAATAAACGCTTCAGGAGTGATTGTACATATGAGTTGGACGGACCACTGGAATCGATGGAAAAACCATGCGTTTATAGAAGAAGCGTGGAAAGAAAAGCTTCACGAACTGGATGAAACAAATGCGGAGGATTACTTTTATCAATACCTGGCGTTTGGAACCGGGGGGATGCGTGGAGAACTCGGGCCTGGAACGAATAGAATGAATACATACACGATCCGCCGGGCAGCAGAAGGGCTTGCGCGTTATATTGAAAACGCCGGAGCTGAAGCAAAGTCCAGAGGGGTGGCTGTTGCGTTTGACCCGCGACACTATTCGGAAAAGTTTGCGCTTGAAACAGCACAGACGCTCGGGGCACACGGTATCCAGGTATACTTGTTTGAAGATCTGCGCCCGACTCCGGAGCTCTCGTTTGCGGTGCGCAGAACCTATGCATTTGCCGGTGTAGTAATTACAGCAAGTCATAATCCGCCGGAATATAACGGGTTTAAAGTTTACGGTGAAGATGGGGGACAGTTCCCGCCGGGGCCTGCAGACGAGTTGATCACCTACGTGGAATCGGTCGAAAATGAGCTGGAAATCCGGGTCAAGGACAGCAAAGACATGCAGGAGGAAGGCCTGCTCGTGATGCTGGGCGAAGAAACTGATGCAGCTTATGACAAGGCGCTTCAGTCCATTCTGCTGCAGCCGGAGATGATCAAAGAAAACGGCAGCGATTTGAATGTAGTGTTCACCCCGCTGCACGGAACAGCGAAGGATCCGGTGCTGCGGGCACTCTCTGCAGCTGGTTTTCACAACGTATCGACAGTGGAGGAGCAGTTAACGCCTGATCCGGAATTTTCCACCGTGCAGAGCCCGAATCCTGAAGAAAAAGAGGCTTTTGCAAAAGCTATCCAAGTAGGTGAAAACAGTAACGCGGATATACTGATTGGCACCGATCCTGACGCAGACCGGATTGGTCTGGCGGCAAAAGACAGCAGTGGAGAGTTTGCGGTGCTCACTGGAAACCAGACCGGGGCGCTTCTTCTTGATTATCTTCTTATGCAAAAGACAGAGGCAGGAGCCCTTCCGGCAAACGGCATAGTGATGAAAACGATTGTCACTTCTGAACTGGGAAGAGCTATAGCAGAGCATTACGGTCAGGCATGCGAGGATACGCTCACCGGGTTTAAATTCATTGGTGAAAAAATCAAAACCTATAATGAAACAGGAGAATACGCCTTTCAGTTTGGTTATGAGGAATCCTACGGATATTTGATCGGAGACTTTGTACGCGATAAAGATGCGGTGCAGGCGGCGCTTTTAATTGCGGAGATGGCCCTGTGGCATAAGAAGCAGGGGCGCACTGTTTATGAAGGGCTGATGGATATTTACAGTCGTTTTGGATATTTCATGGAAGGGCTGGATTCCTTAACGAAAAAAGGAAAAGAAGGCGCTGTGCAAATTGATCATCTGATCGAAACGTTCCGCACGGAGCCGCCTGAGCGGGTGAGTGACGCTTCTATTCAGAAGGTGGAGGATTACAAAACGGGAGAACGCACGTATTTGCTTGAAAATGGAAAAACAGAACCTATTCAGCTTCCGTCTTCGAATGTGCTGAAGTTTTTTACAGATGATGAATCCTGGTTCTGTCTCCGGCCTTCAGGCACAGAGCCGAAAGTGAAATTTTATTTCGGTGTTAAGGGAGAGACGTTCAAGCAGACAGAGGAAAAGCTACTTCAGCTGAAAATGGATGTTATGGCAATGGTGCATGAACGTCTCGAAGATTAAGAAAACCTGTAGAGCAAAAAGAAGGCGCCGCCTGTTTTTGCCTTCTGACGGATCAAAAGGAGGTCGCTTTGCATGCAGTCATGGGTAGAAGACTATTTGCACATTTTGAAGCTGAAAATAGAACAGCCGGATGTTCGGTTTTTGACAAAATTGATTCGCTCCCATCTGCAGCAGTTTCCATTTGAAAACGTAGGTAAATTAATTGAAGCAGGGGAGAATGCAGAAAATAGGGCACCGATGTCAGTTGATTCATTTTTGTACCGGCGCCAGGTCTACCAGATGGGGGGCACATGCTATACGTTGAATATTCACTTTCAACAGCTGCTGGAGGCACTGGGGTTCTCCACCCGGCTCATTTATTTGAATGAAGACCACGTGTCGGTCCGGGTGGAAACAAACCAGCCGGGGTCTCCCCCTTATTTTGTAGACGTAGGTACGACCGCTCCGTTATTTGAGCCGATCCCTCTTCGCAGGGGGATGGAGCGCTCAAAAAAGTTTGACGGCGAGCAGTTGATATTTCATTATCAGAAAGAGGCACGGCTGTACCGTTATATACGTATGAAAGACGGAAAGCAGGCGGATGAGTCGTGGGCGTTTGATCCTGACACAGAAGCAGGGGTGGCAGATCTGCGGGAGAAGGTCGGCAGGTCTTACGGCCCGGGCGCGCCGTATATGAACCAGCTGCGTCTGCAGCTTTGGGTCCCGGAAAAATATCTGCTGCTGTCTTTGAAAAACAATAAACTTATTGCCCGAAAAGCAAATGGCGCCACGGTGACAAAGTATATACATGATTTTCCGGCTCTTGAACGGGTGGTTCAGGAGGATTTTCGCCTGCATTATCTGCCGGTTCTTCAGGCGGCTTCACAGCTCGAAAAACGTATGTCCTGGGCGTTCTAATAAAAAATGCTCCAGCTGATCATTTCAGCCGGAGCATTTTTTATTTAATTAGAAGCGGACGTCAAAGGATTCATTATGGTCGACAGAATCAAGGTCGGACGTTTCGAGGCGCTCTACCGTGGAAAAAGGGCTGCCTTCCTGTACTGCCACAAGAAAGCGGTCCATGTCCTGGGGCGTTCCTTCGGCTTCAATTTCAACAGCTCCGTTTGATTTGTTACGGACCCAGCCGTGAATGTTATGTTTAACTGCTTCTGACTGGGTGAACTGCCGGAAGCCAACGCCCTGGACGTTTCCGTGTACTTCTACATGATAACGTTTCATTTGCATGCTCCTTTCTGCGGTTCATACTTTTTTAAAATGCTGCTGAAACCAGTGATCCTGTTCTGGCGAAGGATGCTCACTGATTACATGCATCACGTCTTCTTCGTCGGTAGCCATCCAGACCCCGCTATCATCAAAAAATCCCGGGTATATATAGCCGTGACGAAAAAGCAGCTGGGGTGGATAAATTTCGACGACATCCATTTCGACGTGCTTATAAACACTTTTCGTGCATTGAAATAGTTCCAATTTAGTCACCTGCTTATTTTCGGCCTGGGAGCTGAAAACATATTTAAGACTGGGGAGCGCGGTGGCGGTAGGCAGTGTGGTTTACAGAACCAACATGTTCGTTCAGCTGGAAGGAATCCTGAATAGAAGCCTGAATGAACTGTTTTGCTGTATGAATTGCTTCCCGTACACTCTTTCCATTTGCAAGCTCCGCAGTAATAGCAGCAGAGAACGTACAGCCGGCACCGTGAGTATACTCCGTATTAATTTTTTCGGATTCGATATATTCAAAGCTGTTACCGTCATAAAGCACGTCAATTGACTTCTCTGCTCCGGTTTCTCCACCGCCTTTAATAATAACAAAGGACGGGCCGAGCTGATAAATTTTTTCGGCAGCTGCTTTCATATCTTCAAGTGATTGCGGCAGGGACACCTGGGCAAGCTGGGAGGCTTCAAATAAATTAGGAGTCACAATAAATGCCTTTGGCACAAGCGTGTCACGCAAATAAGCATCCATTTCTGGATTGACTGGCTCATCGGCGCCTTTACATACCATCACCGGGTCCACCACCAGCTGTTCTATATGGTGCTCATCTAATTTTTTCGCTACCAGCTCGATGACTTCCTTTGAGCCGAGCATCCCTGTTTTTGCGGCTTGAACCCCAATCCCTTTTAACACTGTGTCCAGCTGTGCTTCGAGCGTGGCCGTATCGATAGGATAGACGCGGTGAAACCAGTCGTTATCAGGGTCCTGGGCCACAATGGTAGTAAGGGAAACCATTCCGTAGGTGCCGAGCTCCTGAAATGTTTTTAAATCTGCCTGGATGCCGGCGCCTCCACTTGTATCGGAGCCGGCTATCGTCAGCGTTTTAGGTAGACTCATAATAATCTCCTTTCAAAAAGTGATAAAAAAGCTATTCTGCCCATTCGCCGTTCCGGAATACGGGCTCTTTTGTACCGTCGGGAAGAATGCCGTCTATATTCATATTTTCATTTCCAATCATAAAATCAACATGGATGATACTTGTGTTTAGACCAGCCTGTGCCTTCTCCTCTTTGTTCATTTCCGGGCCATTTTCCACATTAAAAGCATATGCACTGCCGAGCGCAATATGGTTGGAGGCATTTTCATCAAATAACGTGTTGAAAAATAATATGCCGGACTGTGAGATAGGGGAGCTGTGCGGAACGAGGGCTACCTCCCCAAGACGGGCAGCACCTTCATCTGAATTGATCAGGTGACGGAGAGTTTCTTCACCTTCGCCGGCTTCCATGTCCGTGACAGCACCGTCCTTGAAATGCAGCGTAAATCGGTCAATAACGCTGCCGCCGTAGTTCAATGGTTTAGTATTGGTTACGTGCCCGTTAACGAAATCCTTATGCGGAGCAGTAAATACTTCTTCTGTCGGCATATTTGGAATGAACGAAACGCCCGAGGTATTGGTGCTGCCGCCGCCGGCCCAAACGTGTCCTTCCGGCAGGCCGATTTCAAGGTCGGTGCCTGGAGCGGTATAATGAAGTGATTTATATTTTTTGGCATTAAGCCAGTCCACCTTGGCCCGCAGGGTACGGTTGTGGTCGTCCCACGCCTGTACCGGGTCTTCTGTGTCTGCCCGCACAGCGCTGAAGATCCGTTCCCAAAGCAGATCGATGGCCCGGTCTTCGGGTTCGTCCGGGAAAACTTTTTTTGCCCATCCTGCAGAAGGGGTGGAAATCACAAGCCAGCTGACGCGGTCAGCCTGAATATAATCCCGGAACCCCTCCATAGCAGCGCCGGCTGCGTTGTTCGCATTGGCAATTTTATCGGGGTCAACCCCCTTCAGGAGATCCGGATCGGTGGATTTGACCGTGATAAAAGCTGCACCTTCACGGGCCAGCTGTTCCCTGCTTTCAGCACGCCAGGAAGGGAATTCATGAAAGGCTTCTTCGGGCGCTTTTTCGTATTTAATTTTCGTCAATTCATCGTCTGCCCATTCAGGGTAAACATGTTTTGCACCGGCATCGTATGCTGCCTCGGCCAGTCTTCTGACAAAAGGAGCAGCATCAATCGGAGCTGCGATCACTAAAGTCTGCCCCGGCTGGATATTAACCCCTTTATCCACGGCAAGTTTTGCGTAATTGTGAAGTTTTTGTTCGAACGTTTTCATGTCTGAAGCTTCCTTTCTAATACAGTACTGGTTAGACGTAGACAGTGGTCTCAAATGTCTTTCATCATTATAACACGTGAGGATTCATCATTCTTTTGCCGTGTACTGCTTTTTTTAAACAGGCTGAAGGTATAAAAAAGCCCTGCCGGAAGATCCGGGCAGGGTACAAAAGGTATCGTACAGGTAAAGATGCATACATCTAAGGAGAACCTGCCTGTTCAGGGTAGCATAGAATGAATAATAGCCTAATGCCGATGAGAGCTTGTCTCCGCCTGTTTTCGGGAATAAGCGGAAAAGAAACAAACTCAAATCAAAAAATATAATTATATGCATATTTGGATTATACAGATGTTTCCGCCCTTGTTTCAGCACTGCTCCCGGGAGCAGAACTCTGTCCAGGAAGAGGACTGCGGGTTTTAAAATGATGCAGCTCTGCTACGAATCTGACCGGAAATGATGATATCTTGGTATTGTATTTATCTATCGTATTATTATAAACGCTTGAAGAATGAATGATTTTATTCTGCGCATCGTCAAACTGCTCACGCATCGACTTCAGCTCGGACTGCAGCTGCTTATCATCAGGCATGGAAGCGTCAAACACCTCGTGAAGAGTATCTTCAATGCGGGAGTTAATGTGCAGCTGTTCCTGTCTGCTCGATTCCGGGGATAACGCTTCGCTTCTGTATTGTACCAGCGTTTCCAGTTCATCCTGCTTGTGACGCCATGCTTTTTGGGCAGATTCCACAAAATCAGGAATTAAGTTCATCCGCCGGTGCAGTTGAAATTCCACCTGGGTCCAGGACTCTTCCACCCAGTTTAAATATTTTATTAAGGCATTGTAGCCGATAATCCAGCTTATAATAGCAGTAACAATAACAATACCGAGAATGATACCGAATATACTCATATCGCCGCCCTCCTTCTTTCGGGGTTTTTACTTAGATAATGGTAATTAGTATAGCATGTTTGTACCGTCAATTACACAGCCTTACTCACAAACACCTATCCTTTTTTTACAGAATTGAGAGTGATTTTCCAATACGTGTATTAAAAAATCAGCAGTGTTTCCTGTCGAGATCCGGGTGCCGTTTTCCGGCAGATAGTCAATTTCATAGCGCCAGGAAGCAGTATTTTCTCCCTCCGGCAGAAAAGTCGGGCAGACAACGGTCCAGCAATAGGACGTCTCCTTAATGTATTCATAGGCAGCCTTATGGTCCTCGGCGGCCATAGTGCTCCGGCGTTTGGATTCTGACGACTCGAACCGGTAAAGGTGCGGCTCTGTGCGCGACTGAAGAATTCCGGCAGTTCCTACGGTGATTAAACGGGTGATGCTTAGGTCGTTCATTTCTTTTAACAATAGCGGTGTAAAGCTGCTTAACACGTTCTGTTTGTCCGTGCCGAGGGCACTGACGACCGCATCCGCGCCCTGCAGTGTTTTTCTGATTTTCGCCTGATCAAGAGCATCGCCGTATATCTGCTCTGCAGAAGCAGGGAGGCTGCCTGCCTTTTCCGGTGAGCGGACAAGTATTTTTAATTCGTGTCCGGCAGCGTCAGCCATAGATGCAAATTGGGAACCGGTGCGGCCGGTGCCGCCAAATAAAGCTATTTTCATTTGAAGCACTCCTTTTTGTTTCACATATCTAAAAGCTATGTAAAAATAGATATACACCCCTATTCCCATTCTATAAAAGGAAAAACGTCGGGAGGCTATGAGAGATGCAGTGGACTACGTGGGAACCCCCTATTGTTCAATGGAGAACTAATGCGCTTTATCGCTGGACTAAAGCACTCGGACTGAGTGATACGGAAGAGCTGAAAACACATGCCGCAATTGATGTTTCCTGGTTTTGGCAGCAGGCTTCCAAACGACTTGAAACCCGTTGGTTCAAACGGTATAAAGATGTGGTGGAGCTTTCGCATGGAAGACGGAAGGCTGGCTGGTTTTACAAAGGTAAAATGAATGCTGCGGAGCAGCTGATAAATAAATCAAAAGAAGTAATGGAGCAGACTGCTTTCATTGATGAAAGTGGAGAGTGGACTTATGAGAGGCTGGCCAAAGAAGTGCAGGAAGCTGCTGGGAAACTGAGGAAAGCCGGTGTGCAAAAGGGCGGACGGGCAGCTGTGGTGGCCCGGGCCGATAAACAGTCGGCGGTGGTTTGCATGGCACTGCTGTATATCGGTGCTGTAGTTTGTCCGTATAACCCCCGCTGGACAACGGCCATAGATAACGAGGTTAATGCGCATTTCCAGCCGGGATGGCTCATTGCTGGTGCGGGAAGTTCTGCAGTTGAAGCTGAGAAAGGGTTCAGTGTGGAAGCTTCGCAAATTATTCAATTGGGCGGGGAGCCTTCCTCAAGACATAAGCAGTGGGAAACTATGACGGCCGGAAAGAATAAGGAGAAGCCTGAAAAAACAGACGGTGCTGATGCTGCACTTGTCCTTTTTGGTGAGAGTCCGGGAGAACCTGTACAGGGGTACGTCCTCAGTCATACTAGTTTATTTATGAAATCAGGAACCGAAATTGGTTTAGTATGGGACGTGCGTCCCGGCGACCGAGTCTGGTGGCTCACCCGGGAGTGGGGATTCGAGCAGCTGTTTGCTATAGTTGGAACGCTTGCAAATGACGGACAATACTGCCTGTTTTCCTGGGACGACGAGAGCGCTGATGCCGGCAGTACGATTGAAGCATACGGAATTACACATATCGGCGTGAATTCACTGTCAGCCCAGGTGGCTTCCTCCCAGACACAAAGTAAATGGAAGGAATACCATCTCCATTCGCTGCGGTACGTACTGACGTGGGAGGCAGATTGGATGCGGAGCGACCTGCAATGGGTAATGGATGTATTAACCCGGGGGAGAATTCCACTTTTGAAAGCCTTCGGGGGTGCTAACGCCTCCGGAATGATTACTGCAGATCTGGCGGACCGCAGGGTGCATCCTGAAAAATACAACAGCCGTCTTCCAGGGATGGTGATGGATACCTGGGACAGCGAAGGATATGCAGTGCGTCACGCCCCCGGCAGAGTAGTGGTAAAAAAACCATGGCCGAACAGCCTGGAGGTAATGGTTGATGGACAGGTGCAGTACGACAGCTCTCCGTGGTCCTGGTGGAAGGACGTATGGGCCGGTGACGGATTTTTAATAGATGACGGAGAAGGGTATACGTATGCGGGGGAGTATTCAGACATTAATAAGGTGGAGCAGCAGAATGTTTCTTTGCTGCCGCTTGAAAAATGGCTTGAGGGCATGGACTCGGTGGAAACGGCGCTTTTGCGCTGGAACGGAGGAAGTGCAGAGGCGGTCATAGCTCCTGCTGAAGGATGGAGCGGTACTATAGGCTGGAGGCAGGATCTTTCGGAAAGGTGGCTCGAAGCGCAAAAGTTTCCTCTGAAAAGCATACAAATAGTTTCAACACCTCCGGATAATGTAAATAAACGAATGTGGAGAAGCGCATTTAAACGCGGGAAATTCATCATAGAACGTGAGGAATTTATTTTTACCGAAGAGAAATAACGTTTAACTAATAGACAACTGCCAAAGGAGCAATCATCATGAACGCAGTTATTACAATTATCATTATGATCGCTATTGGGGCAGCTATCGGGGGAGTAACGAATTCACTTGCGATCCGGATGCTGTTCAGGCCGTATAAGCCAGTGTACATAGGCTCTGTACGGGTGCCGTTCACTCCGGGGCTGATCCCAAAAAGACGTAATGAGCTCGCCGGGCAGCTCGGACGGGTCGTTACAGACCATCTGTTGACCCCGGAAGGCCTGCAGACAAAAATTCGCAGCGACATGTTTTCCCGCCAACTAAATGACTGGGTAACCTTGGAGATGAAAGAGTATCTTTATTCTGAGAAAAGCTTATCCGATTATGTGGAGAAATGGACAGGTCTGAGCGATGCTCGCGGTTTTCTCCGCGAAACATTAAGAGAAACGCTCGATATAAAATGGGAAGAGGCTAAGCACCGCCATGCTGATACTCCGATTAAAGAACTGCTGCCCTCAGGGGCGGTCCATCAATCGGAAGTGATGACCAAAGAGCTTACACAGCTAATAATGGTGAAGGCCGGTGATTATTTTCGGTCAAGCGCAGGTAAGCAGCAGCTGGCGCTTTTGCTCGAGCGTTTTTTAGAAGGAAAAGGCTCGATGATGAACTTCTTCGGTACAATGATCGGTAACGACCGGCTCGTTGACCGTATTCAACCAGAGGTGCTCCGTTTTTTTGAAGACCCTGGAACAGAAAAAATGATTTCCGGACTGCTGCAGCAGGAGCGAAAAGCGCTGTTTGAAAAACCGGCCGCGGCGGCTTTTGCCTATGTGGATTCCCGGGCCGCGGTGGATTACATTGTGGAAGCAGTTGATAAACATGTACCCGTGATGGAGAGGCTCGAGCAGCCTTTAAAGGAATGGGCTCCCGCATATGAGAAAAAATTGCTGGAGGAATGGGTTCCAAAAGCAGTAAAAAAAGGCCAGGGATCCATTGCGAAGAGGCTCCCGAATTTGTTTGAACAGCTTCATCTTCATGATGTAGTTAAAGAGCAGGTGGATACGTTTTCGACAGACCGGATGGAAGCTATGCTGCTTACGATTTCCGGAAGGGAGTTTAAGCTGATCACATATCTGGGGGCACTGATTGGCGGTTTTGTAGGCTGTGTACAGGGAATAGTTGTGCTGTGGATAATGTGAATAAAAAAATACCATTGATTCTTCCGGAATGGATGAATTCTGCTGGCGGTTCATGTTATGCTCATACAGACAATCTTAAAGGAGGACTTATATATGTCCAATATTCATGACAAGGCTTACGAATTATCAGGTGCACTTCGTGAGAGCGAAGAATTCCAGCAACTTAAAGAGCTTCATAACGAAGTAGAGCAGGACGAAGTCGCAAAGCGTATGCTCGATAACTTCCGTAATGTGCAGCTTGAACTGCAGCAAAAACAAATGCAGGGAGAGCAGCCTTCGGAAGAAGAAATTACTCAGGCTCAAAAACAGTTTGAAATGGTGCAGCAGCATGAAGTTATTTCGAAGCTGATGCAGCAGGAGCAGCAGCTCAGCACAGTCATTTCGGACTTGAATAAAATTATTACGGAGCCACTTGAAGAACTTTACGGTGTACCGGAAGAAAATAACGGCCAGCAGTAATAACAAAAACTTTCCTCGCGACGGGGAAAGTTTTTTATTTGCCTTCACGTTATAGATTCTGGCTGAAACGTGCTACAATAAATATGGCGGTATTCGTCTTTAGCCACGAGTTATGTTAACAGGAGGGAACGCTGTGCGCCCGCAGACCAAGCGTTATCGATACGTTTACTTAATTACAGCAGTGACAGCTCTACTCACAGCAGCTATTGTTTTTATTGCCTCATCAATGCAGGACGGGAGCACACCGACATACAATTCCCAGGAAGACTTTGCGGAAAATGAAGTTCCAAAAGAATATATTTCTGTTTACAAACAGGCGGGAGAAGATTATGATATTCCGTGGACCCTATTAGCGGCCGTTCACCGTGTAGAAACTGTCTTTTCAACGATGGAAACCCTGGAAAGCCCGGTTGGGGCGATAGGACATATGCAGTTTATGCCATGCACATTTGTAGGATGGAATTATCCAGGCTGTGGTGGGAATGGCAGTGCTGATATACCGGAACAGGAATTAACCGATCCGGAAACGATTAATGAATACGGCGGCTACGGTGTTGACGCTGACGGCGATGGCAGGGCCGATCCATATGCTCTTGAAGATGCCGTGTACTCGGCGGCGAACTTTCTTGCGTCTAACGGAGCAGCGGGTGGTGAGGTACGGCCGGCAATATACCAATATAACCAGGCGGACTGGTATGTAGACGATATTCTTAATTATTACAACACATATGATGAAGAAGTGGAACTGGTGAATCTTGAAGAAAATCGCTTAGCAGAGGAGGGGGGATAAGTTGTTTTTTATTGAAACATTCGCAGAAATTAACTGGGTGGAATGGCTGCTCCTTGTAAGCGTGCTCATTACGACACTTTGGATCGTCAGCCAGCACATTACGAATACGAATGCTTATTCCCTCCATCAGGAGGAAGCAAGGGTCTGCTATGACGATTACAGCCGGGTGCCGGAAATGGCTGCTCTTCGCTTTGTTACTGTACAAAAGAAGATACCGGACCGCTCGGACAGCAGGCATGATGATGAAGACTCTTCTTATTTTTCATCATAATTTGGAAGCATGAAAAATAAGAAGGAGTGAATGTAGTGAATAGTAAGTGGAAATTAATAGCAATGCTAGGTGTTTTAATGCTGGTGCTTGCCGGTTGTGGCGGCGAACAGGAAGCTATATCGGCCGACAGTGAAGGAATTTGGAATCGTTTCTTTGTATACCCGTTTTCGTGGCTTTTAATCACGATTGCCCAATTTTTTAATGGTGATTACGGCCTTTCAATAATTGCAGTAACGATCATTATCCGTATTGTGCTGCTTCCATTATTTATAAAACAGCAGAACAGTGCGGTGGCGATGAAGCGGCTGCAGCCGAGAATGAAAGAGCTGCAGGAAAAATACAGCTCGAAAAACCAGGCCGAAGCCCAGAAGCTTCAGCAGGAAATGATGAAGCTGTACCGGGATGAAGGCGTGAACCCAATGATGGGCTGTCTGCCTATTCTGCTGCAGATGCCGATTTTGATGGCCTTTTACTTTGCCATTCAGCGGACAGAAGAGCTCGCAGCCCACAGCTTCTTATGGGTAGACCTTGGAGAGCCGGATCCATTTTTCATTTTCCCAATCCTTGCCGGGCTGATGATGTTTTTGCAAACAAAAATCACGGCGAAGGATATGCCGGAAAACATGAGACCAATTATGATGCTGATGCCGGTGATGATGATCGTAGCCGGAATCTTTCTGCCGTCCGCCCTTTCTCTTTACTGGGCGACAGGCGGTGTGTTTATGATTTTCCAGACTCTCGTGTTCACAAAGCGCAAAGAAAAAATGGAGCAGAGCCAGCAGGAAAAAACAACAACGTAACCATGAAAGAAAGCCGCCTGCAGGCAAGCAGTGCGGCTTTCTTTATAGAAACATTGAGGCGTTAATACCGTCTAACACAGAGGAAAGTGGAAACTGAGTAATAATACTGCTACGATAATAGCAGATGGATACGTATCTTCAGAGGAAGGAACGAGATAAATGACGACTGCATATACAATTTATTTAGTGGAAGATGAAGAAAACCTTTCCGGAGTATTGAAGCCCTATATGGAGAAGGAAGGTTGGGAAGTTACCGTCTTTGATAACGGTACGGACGCTCTGGAGGCCAAAGAAGAGCCGCCTCACCTGTGGGTGCTCGATATTATGCTGCCGGGGACGGATGGGTATCAGATATTAAAAGAAATTCGGTCTTCAAAAAAAGGGGAAGTGCCGGTGATTTTTATTTCCGCGAGAGACCAGGATCTTGACCGGGTGCTCGGTCTTGAAATGGGAAGCGATGACTACCTGGCGAAACCATTTCTTCCCCAGGAGCTGATTATCCGTGCTAAAAAACTGTTATCCCGGGTATACGGCGAATCGCAGACCGAAACAAAAAAAACAGAAGTAAATAATTACTACATTGATCCGGAAGCACGTACAGTAACGGATGCTGAAAATGATGACGCCCATATCGAACTGACGACAAAGGAGATGGATTTAATTCTGCTTTTGACCGAAGAGGTGGGCAAAGCCCTGTCGAGGGAAGATATCATTGAACATGTGTGGGGCGAAAACTATTTTGGTTCGGAGCGGGCCGTAGATGACGTTGTGCGGAGAGTCCGGAAAAAAATGCCCAGAATTCATCTGGAAACCCTGTATGGATACGGATATCGTGTTCTGCCGTCATGATGAAAGTGAATTTGACCCAGCGCATTTGGCTCTCTTTCATTGCCATCATTGTTCTGGTCGGTCTGACAGTCATTATCGTATATCCTATTTCGATTCGTGGAACGCTGACGGAAGAAACGTACCGGATTATTGAAGAAGAGCAGGCACAGCTCGTTAATCCGCTGAGTGATTATTTCACGCCGCCGGAGTCAGACGATCTGGATTTCATTGAACGACGGGAAGCAGAGCGTTCGGTTGGGCATGTTTTTGTTACTGAAAATGAAACGGTCAGCGGGGAGCCTCGTCCGCCGGCCGAGGTGGAAAAGGAAATGCTTGAAAATGCCGGCAATCAAAATGCGGAACGGGAGAGGTATGAGCTCACTTTTAATGATGCTACACTTTTTTATGTGATCACAAAAGTAGAGTCGGATGGAGAGGAAGCGTTCCAGATTTCCTACATGTGGGATACGTATAGAGACACAATGGTAAACCGTTTGTGGACCCGTCTGGTGTACATACTGCTCATCACAAGCGTCGTAAGCCTGCTGCCGGCGATCTGGCTGAAACGCTACCTGCGGCAGCCGCTGCGGGTGCTCGGCAACCGTTTTGAGCAAATTGCTGAGAGAAATTGGCGGGAGCCTGTCAATTGGAAAGGGGACCAGGACTTTCAGAAGCTGTCCGAGCAGTTTGAGCGGATGCGCCAAAACTTGATCCGTTACGACAATTCACAAAAAACATTTATCCAGCACGCCTCCCACGAGCTTAAGACACCAATTATGGTGGTTAAATCCTATGCGCAGTCCGTTAAAGATGGCATTCTGCCTAAAAAGGATATGGAAAAAACGATGGATGTCATCATAGATGAAGCGAATCGCATGGATAAAAGGGTCAGAGATATGCTCTATTACACAAAACTTGATTCGCTGAAAACAGAGGCGATTGAATACGAAGAAATCATTTTCGGTAAACTGGCTTATGCGATTGAAGAACGTTTTCGTCTGCAGCGCAGCGATATCCGTTTTTATATTGAAGGGGCAAGCGTACGCATGTATGCGGACGCTGAACATATGCGGGTGCTGCTTGAAAACCTGGTGGAAAATGCGCTGCGCTACGCAGAGGACAGTATTTGGATTAAGGCAGTAAAGCATCCGGACGGGCGGGTGGAAATTACTGTCGAAAACAACGGCGAAAACATTAATGAAGAAGAGCTTGAATACATTTTTACGCCGTTCAGAAAAGGGAATAAGGGCCAGTTCGGGCTTGGTCTTGCGATTGTAAGCCAAATTGCTGAACTGCACGAAGCGTCAAAAGAGGCGGCTAATACGGAGACAGGAGTTCGGTTTACGATCAGGCTCCCGGCAGAAAACGAAATAGAAACGAAAAAAACCGAGGCGTAACCGCCCCGGTTTTTTGTATAAAAATGTCAGCTTCCTGAACTCTCTTCACTTGCCTCAGTGAATGTCTGCACCCAGTCCTCGTAATCTTCGTTTTCGACGTTAATGTCAGCATCCTGCATAAGTTCATTCAGCACCTGCTGGCCGTCCTGCTGTTCTTCAGCTTCAAGCGTCTGTTTAATATCGTCTTTTAATTCTTTATAGCTTTCTTTTTTGCCGGTGACATTAATAACGTGGAAGCCATGCTCCGTTTCGACAGGTTCTTCGGAAATGGAGTCCGTATCCATGTTAAAGGCAGCTTCTTCGAAAGCCTCTGTCATTTCACCTTTACCAAAATAACCAAGCTCTCCGCCGCTTTCACCAGAAGCAGTATCAATAGACTTTTCTTTCGCAAGCTCAGCGAAATCTGCGCCGCCTTCGAGTTCTTTGATTATTTCATCTGCTTCTTTTTCACTTTCAACAAGAATATGGCTTGCTTCAACCTGCATAAGATCTTCTTTATTTTCTTCGTAGTAATTTTTCATTTCTTTTTTGGTTACGTCAACATCCTGGGAGCCCAGCTCATCAACCACGATCTGCGGTTTTACATACTGCTCCTTGAAAGCTTTAACACTCTCGACCTGAACGCCCATATTTTCCTGTACAGTTTGAAGGAATTGATCATTATCATCTATGCCGTACTGCTCTTTCATAGATTTAAATTCCTGAGTGACCTGTTTATCTGAAATATCGAGGTCCTCGGCTTTATCGTTTAATACTTTTTGCTGAATGAGATTGTTTAAGGCACCTTCACCGTAGTTGTCCTTTAAATCATCCATCAAATCCTGCTCAGAGATACTTTCGCCATTTACTTCAACAATCGCATCGTCTCCCGCTGCGCTGCCTTCATTGCTGCAGGATGCAAGCAGAAGGGCTCCGCTGATCCCTGCGACTGTAAAAATATATTTTTTCATTTCTCCAGCTCCCTATGTATGTTCATGGTACCTTAATAGTATATCATATTAAAAAGTTTAAAAATGTCGATAAATGTAAAAAATCCTATTGCATTATACAATAGGATCGAAATTCTCAGCTTCAGGCTGCCAAAAGAAGTTCAACATACGATGAAATCAACAGGATGGTCACAAGTATATTGATGGTGTTAAAAACCTTCGGCTGTTTTTCATCCGGGACTTCCCGCTGGGTTACAAACTTATTGGTCATGGAGTTCATGATAAACAGGTAAGCAACAGCGAATACAATAAAGAAAAGAATAAACATAAAATTCCCCCATTCCTAACGATACTACCATAACAAATCATAGGGGAAAAAGATAGGCAGAACCCGTAGGAGCAAAGAAAAAGATATTATATCTATAACGTTTTTGCCGAACATGATATAGTGAAAAAGCAGTTGTTACAAGAAAAAAGGAGTGGATCTGCTTGGCGCGGAACATATGGAAAATTTTATTCATTCTGCTTTTGGTTATCAACGTTATTATCATCGCTGCTGTAGTCTTCTGGTGGGCTTCTCTGGACCAGGAGAGTGGATCGAACGAAACAGAACCGCAGACTTCTGATGAGGAAGAATTTCAACCGTACTTTACAGGGGAAACAAATTCTGCCCAGGTGAATAATATTTTAGAAGCGGAAATGGAAAACGAAAGAGCCGACTTAGTGGTAGAAGACGGTCAGTTTAAAATTATTTCTGCGCTTGAGCTTCTCGGTCGTGAAATTGATATTGAGCTGAGCTTTGTGCCGGAGGCTTTGGAGAACGGAAATGTTGAACTGCAGAAGGATGATTTCTCTATTGCAGGGCTTCCGTTGCCGGGTCCGGAAGTGCTGACAGTCGTACAGAACCAGACGGAATTTCCGGAGTTTGTCCAGATTAATCCGGAGGAAGAAACGATCAGAATACGCCTTGATCAGTGGAGTGAAGATGAAGAGTACACTGTACGGGCGGAGAAAGTCAACCTGGAGGAAGACGATATTGTCTTTGTCGTAGGCAGATAAAAGAATCCCGGTGCCGAAGTGGCACCGGGATTCTTTTTTATTTAAGAAGGCTGTTTCAGTACAATATCCATGCCGTCAAGCTTGCGTTCCACTGTACAGTGTTTTGGAGCTTTAACCAGCTGACGGATAAAAGCAAAGTCTTTAAGGGCCATGCCGCTGTTTAATGAAAAAATAATAAGGAAGTAATGCATATAGCCTGGCATGAGTATGGCCCCTGCAATACTTGCGGCCCCAAGAACTATAAACGGACTGACCATAGCGATAACGTACATATTTCTCGATACGGGTTTACTGAAGCTGTATTTAATCACAGGAAGCTGCTTCCTGCGGTCTCTGTCGAATTTCCAGGTTGTGGCGATACCAATCATCCAAAGCGGTACGGCGTGCAAAATAGAATGCAGAGGGTAGATCATAAGCATTATTAAAAGAAGAACTTCCAGGCCGATACCTTTTAGCTGTGTTTCCGGCTGCAGCGAACTAAAGATTAAAAAAGTAAACATAAAAGTTAAAAAGGAAAATCCTACCGACATGATTGTCATTTTTGTTGTGTTGTTTTCTTTTCGTAGATTTACTGATTTCCAGCAATTCATGCGACGGCCTCCTCTCTCTCCAAACCCCAACTTTGAATAATGTAATACCAATAGAAGAAAAAATCAATAGGGTTATAAAAAAAAATATATAGAACGAAATTTCTAACAATTCGCTCTACAGAAGAGAAAAGAAGCCAATATGCTGATGCAGGAAGCCTGAGTAGAGCAGGTGGTCTGTAAAAGGTTTATTTGACAGATCTGTCCGCTGGAAGGAGGGTTCCGTCTTTATCCATAAAATCATTTTCAAAAGACTGGAGGGACTCTTCAAACAGATGCATAAATTCTTCTCCATAAATGTAGCGTACGATGGTCATAAGTTCAGAAAACTCGGGAAATTTTCCGTACAGCTCCTTAATGGGAAGGGCTCCTTCAGAAACCTGAAATGTTTCTTTTTCATAGGATTCGAGGATGGAGAGAAGCAGGCTTTCGCCGTCTTCTGTCAGTTCGATATACGTATTGCGCTTATCATTCGTTTTCTTTGAAAATTTTAGCAGGCTACGGTCTTCCAGCTTTTTCGAAAAATTAAAGGCTGTTGATACATGCATAACCCCGAACTTCGCAATCCCGGAAACAGAAGCGCCCTCTAATTGATGCGCGACCCATAGGATTTGAAATTCATTGATATTTAAATTATAAGGTTTAACCCATTCCTGCCAATCTTTTTCCACCGATTTCCATAATGCTTTAGACAGCTGTGCAGCACGGAGACTGAATAGTATCGACTGCTTGGCATCAAATGAAGAGTCCAATTAAAGAACCCCCTCTCTTATAAGCTGGGTCATCAGTGACTACGAACGCCTGGTTTCTTTTTTAATCTGCTTATTTAATTGAGAAATGGAATCAGAAATTTCTTTTACCTGTTCCTGAATAGAGGCGACCTCGGGTTCAACTTCCTGCTTGTACCGCTTATAGGTTTTTTTCATTTCTTTGGTCAGCACATCAAATGCCTGGAAGCCTTCTGTAGCAGCATACTGCCAGTCTTCCATGGCTGATTTCTTTGTTGAGGATTTCAAGCCGGGGCGACTCCATTCCGAGTGCTTAATGGAATGTCGTAAAGCAGGACCAGAAGCAGGTGTAGTAAAAAGTATAATTAAACTGCTAGCTAACGATCCTGTGAATATACCGGCAAAAAGAGATTTCAAATCCATCCGCCTCATTCCTTCCTTGAAATACATTTTTAATATATTATTCTTTAATAGTAGTATAGGCGAATTCAGTGAAAAAATAAACAATTTCAAACAATTTCGGGTGCCTCGAACGAAGAGACGCTTATAAATTTTTATTTTATAAAAATAATCAGCGGATAACTCCGCTGATTAAAAAACCTATTGATGATTCTTTTGAAAGGTAAGCATAAAGTCCTGCAGAGCCTGGCAGCTCTCCTTAGAAACAGCGTTATAAATGGAAGCCCGGCATCCGCCGACAGAGCGGTGGCCGTTTAATCCGACAAAGCCGGCCTGCTTAGCTTCAGCTAAGAATTGTTTATTTAATTCTTCCGTAGGAAGATTAAAGGTGACGTTCATGGAGGATCGGCTGTCTGTTTCAGCATGGCCCCGGTAAAACCCATCGCTGCCGTCAATAGTGTCATACAGTAGAGCCGCTTTTTCCTTATTGCGCTGCTGCATGCCAAGGACGCCTCCGCGTTCTTCCACCCAGCCGAGCACTTCATTCAGAAGGTAAACAGCAAATGTCGGCGGGGTATGGAAAAGCGAATTCTTTTCCGCATGGGTGTCATAGCGGAGCATGGTCGGTGTGTGTTCAGGAGCCTGGCTGACCCAGTCTTTTTTGACGATAACGACAGTAACGCCGGACGGACCGAGGTTTTTTTGAGCGCCCGCGTAAATCGCTCCAAACGATGAGACCGGGACCGGACGGCTTAAAATGTCGCTCGACATATCGGCGACTACCGGGGAAAGCCAGTTATAATCAAGCTCCTGCCACTGTGTGCCGAAAATAGTGTTGTTTGTGGTGATGTGTACGTACTTGTCCCGGCTGTCGAGCTGAAGGGCGTCAACGTCAGGAATATGGGTGAAATTCTGCTCTTTTGCCGAAGCCCCGACCCGGGTCTGTCCGATCATCTGAGCTTCTTTTAACGCTTTTTCCGACCAGGAGCCTGTTAAAATATAGTTAGCCGTTTCCCCTGATTGGAGCACGTTCATCGGAAGCATCGAAAACTGCAGGCTTGCTCCTCCCTGCAGAAGCAATACGTCATAATCCTCCGGAATATCGAGCAGATGCCGGAGCCTTTCCTGGGCCTGGTTATGCACTTGTTCGTAATCAGAACTCCGGTGGCTGAGCTCCATGACGCTCATGCCTGTATCGTTGAAATTCAGCATTTCCTTCTGGGCTTTTTCCAAAACTTCGTCCGGCAGGGCGGCCGGCCCTGCGTTAAAATTATATGCGCGTGACATATGATCTCTCCTTTAGCCATCCATATTTATTTATCTATAAACGATCGGCAATCCCTTTAGCCATATCGGCTAAATCAGCGCTTGTGTACTGTTCATTATTATCGGTAAATGTAAAAGAGAAACCATCGTTTTCTGTGTAACGTGGAATGAAGTGAAGATGATAATGAAAAACGGATTGCGATGCCACGCTGTTATTATTGTTTAGAAGGTTCATACCTGCTGGTTGAAAGGCTTCTTTTATAGCGTTCGCAATTGCCGGGGCTTTTTTAAAAAGTGCCGCTGCAGTTTCGGGGCGCAGTTCATAAATGTTTTCCTGATGATCCTTCGGGATTAAGAGGGTGTGGCCTTTCGTGGTCTGGCCCAGATCCATAAATGCCAGAAGGTCGTCATCCTCGTAGACGACAGAAGCAGGAATCTCCCCGGCTGCTATCTTGCAGAAAATGCAGTCATCATTATGTGCCATAGTGTTGATCTCCTTTCTAAACGTAAGTATATCTACTATCCTATTATACGTAGTTACAGTTTAGAGTTAAATGGAAATGTAAGAAGAAATGAATTCCCTGCAAAAATATACAAAATACGATGAAACTGTGTAGAATATAAAAGGACTGTATTTTACTTAGCTGAAGGAGCGTTTGTATGACAGCATTACTTACTATCGAACATATTACCGGCGGTTACAATATCCATAAGCCGGTGCTCCATGAACTGGAATTTGATGTGGGCCCCGGGGAAATTGTCGGCTTAATCGGTTTGAACGGCGCGGGGAAAAGCACGACAATCAAGCATGTTCTCGGGCTAATGGAGCCGGCGGAGGGCGAAATTTATATTAACGGTAAAACCATTCATGAGGATGCGGAAGCTTACCGAAGACAGCTGGCATACATTCCTGAATCACCTATATTATACGAGGAAATGACGCTCTGGGAGCATTTGCGCCTGACAGCAATGGCTTACGGGGTTCCAGAAGGCGTCTGGGAAGAACGAAGTGAAAAGCTGATGGAAACCTATCAGATGGCCCGGCGGAAAAACTGGTTCCCCAATCATTTTTCTAAAGGAATGAGGCAGAAGGTGATGATCATGTGCGCCTTTTTGGTGGAGCCGAAGCTGTACGTCGTCGATGAACCGTTTGTCGGGCTCGACCCGGTAGCCATTAAATCACTGCTCGATATGATGGTGGAAATGAAAGAAAACGGAGCGGGAATTTTAATGTCGACGCATATTCTGGCGACCGCAGAACGCTATTGTGACCGTTTTGTACTGCTGCATGAAGGACGGGTCGCTTTGAAGGGAACTATGAAAGAAATCCAGGAGCAGGCAGGTATGCCGGGAGCGAACCTTGATGATTTATATATTGAAGTAACCAAAGGAGAAATCACATCATGACCGGGCAATGGTGGAATGAGCGGGCAGGAGCTTTCTGGGGGAAGGCCGGCCGTTACCTGCGGTTAATCGGGAACAGCGGGTTTATGTTTGCCCTGTATATTCTCCTGTTTGCCGGAGCAGTATTTTACCCGGCTTTTTTGGACTGGCTCCCGCAGTCTCCGTGGGTGGTGATTGCTCTCTGGGTGATTTTTTCTATATTAACACTTCGCGGACCGATTCGGCCGTTTGTTCAGTCCGGAGACCTTGTATTTCTGCTTCCGCTTGAAAAACGGATGGCACCATTTTTTAAAAAGTCCATTCGCTACTCAGCGGCTCTGCAGGGAGTGGAAGTACTGGCTGTATATATCGTTCTCGGCCCGGTTATTCAGGAGCGTACCGCCGCCGGGGGCGCTGGTTATATCGGCATGCTGCTGCTTTTGCTCGTAATAACCTTTTTGACAACATTTATTAAATGGGAAGAATGGAAATGGCACAATCATACTCATCGTTACATATCTACAGCGGTCCGCTGGGTCTGGCCGGCTCTTTTAATGCTCGCTGCCTGGTGGGGGAGCATTTTTCTGGCCGGCGCTGGTCTCCTTGGATTGATGGGGCACTGGCAGTTGGTAAAGAGGCGTTCTGCTTTCCTGCTGCTGCGCTGGGAAGTGCTTCTTGAAGCCGAGAATCATCAGCTGGCGAAATTTTACCGGTTTGTTCAGTCGTTTGCGGAAGTCCCCCATATTGAAGTGAAAATTAAACGCCGGCGCTGGCTGGCATCACTTGTGGACAAATTTTCCCATAAGCAGGAGAATACGTATTTGTATTTGTACGGCAAAGCTTTTGTTCGTTCAGGAGAATATGCAGGTATGTTTATCCGTCTGCTCGTAGTCTGCGGGTTGATTATGTACGCCTTTGCTCCGGAATGGATGCGGCTTGGGATTGGCGGACTGTTTCTTTATATGACCGCTGTACAGCTGCAGGCTCTGAAAAGCCATTATGCCACCATTGACTGGCCGGATCTGTACCCTGTTCCTGTCAAATGGAAGGAACGGGCATTTATTACGTTTACGAGGGCACTTTTGACGGTGCAGGGAGCGGGAATCGTTCTGCTTCATGCCTGGATCGGGCAGTCGCTTTTGGTAACGGCAGCACTGGTTTTATTTGTGGCGCTTCTTCTTCTGTATTATCCCCGGTGGGTTACCCGGAGAAAGCAAAAAGAGATGGTATAAAAAACGACAGGCCCCCTTTCTCCTCGCGGAAAGGGGGCCTGTGATTATGAAGAAGTGCCGGGATATTCCAAAACGGCTCTTCCGATGACCTGGGCTGCGGTAAGCATCGCCCGTTCATCAATATCGAATTTCGAATGGTGGTGCGGATACGTCGTTTCCCAGTCCGGATGGCCGGCTCCTGTGAAGAAATAGGTACCTTTCACATGCTGGAGATAATGCGCATAATCCTCTCCAGCCATCGATGGGCTCATATATTCTGTCTTCTGGACCGAATTCGTTTTTTCAGCACATTCAGCAATAAACTGGGCTTCGTTACGGTGGTTGTCCACCGGGGGATAGCCGCGCAGGTATTCATAGTCGGCTTCGGCTCCGGCGGCTTCGCAAATGCCGTGGACAATTTTTCCGATTTCTTCTTCGAACACGTCCCGCACGTTTTCATCAAAGCAGCGGGTAGTGCCGGTAAGCTTCGCGCTGTCGGCGATCACGTTAAAGGCGTTGACAGCTTCAAAAGAGCCGACGGACAGTACTCCGGAATGAAGCGGATCGAGGCGGCGGCTCACAATCTGCTGTAGGCTGGTGACCACCTGGGAGCCGATTACGATGGCGTCTTTGGTAAGGTGCGGCTGAGCCCCGTGTCCGCCCTTTCCTCGAATCGTAATATGAAAACGATCTGAAGCAGCCATCATCGGCCCTTCACAGTACTGCACAGTTCCGTAGGGCACCGTCGCCCATAAGTGCGTGCCAAAGATGGCGTCCACTCCTTCAAGGCAGCCGTCCTGGATCATCTCAATCGCGCCGCCGGGAGCATATTCCTCCGCGTGCTGGTGGATGAAAACAACGGTGCCGCTTAAGCTGTGCTTCTCCTCCTGAAGGGCTTTAGCCAGGACAAGCAGATACGCGGTATGGCCGTCATGACCGCAGGCATGCATTACGCCGTCCGTCTTTGAAGCGAAAGGAAGACCTGTGTCCTCCTGGATGGGCAGGGCGTCAAAATCCGCCCGGAGAGCGATGACGGGACCGGGTTTGTCACCACGGAGAACTGCGGTGACACCGCGCCCTCCTACATTGGTACGCACCTCATGCCCCAGCTTCCGGTGGTAATCGGCTATGTAGGCTGGCGTCTGTTCTTCCTCAAAGGAAAGCTCAGGGTACTGGTGCAGATACCTGCGAATCTCGACCATTTCCGGGTAAAGCTCTTCTAATCTGCTGAATAAATTATCCACAAAGGTTCACATCCTTTATTGAAACGTAATGAACAGAATGAAAATAGGTGTGTCTCCATTCAGGAGTAGCGTATAATGGAAATATAAGCTGTATAGTATTTTCTTATCATACATGATCCTTTCCGGAAAATAAAATAAGGAAATCTGGAACGGGCAGACGGCCTGCTGCGTATATTTATAAAATAAACAGAAGAAGGGCGGAAAGAAAGCATGAGTCAAAGAACCGGTTTTATAGGACTGGGTATTATTATTGCCGGCGTAAGTATCGTATCCTCCCAGCTCGGTTTTGACGCGAGTTTATTCATATGGCCTATCATAGCATTAAGCCTTGCCTGCTTTTTTGTCTACCAGCGTAATTACTGGCTCAGTGCCATGTTTGTCGGTCTCGCCCTGCTGCACGTATCCAACCGGGCGGATGTGCCTTTTATATTTACAGCGGTCATCACTGTGCTCTTCCTTACGGGTATTATTCTGTTTTATATCTGGTGGAGCAGCTCCCGCAGAGAAATAGATATCGATAAAGATCTGAATACGTCTGAGGGAGAAAGCCGGAACAAAAGAAGCACCTCCTACGCACATGAGGTGCGCCGGGCCGGGCAGGAACGGGAGCTTCCGACACAGCACCGCTTTTTGGCAGGGCAGTGTGTATATATAAAGAAGCCTTTCAGACTCCGCGAAGCCGCCGTCCAGTACGGAGCAGGCGAAGTGATTATAGATTTTTCGAAAGCTAAAACTGAGGAAGAGACAGTACCTGTACGAATCAGAGGCATGGCCGGGAGCATTAAGCTTTTTGTCCCGGAGAACTGGGACGTTAACGTCGGCGCAAAAACACTTGTTGGCGAAACGAAGGTGCTTGGCTATAAGGAAGAGGGCCTGAAGGCAGCGATGAAGGTCGAGCATAAGGCGAAAGAGCAGACACAGGTGACATTAAATATCGAGGCAGAACTTGTCGTCGGCAGCATTCAGGTGAAGTATGCAAAACATCCCGCTGTTTCCGTGTAACTTAACGAAATGTCTGCCGACTAAAGCAGGATAGAATATTTGTGTAAAAAGCGAGGGTGGCAGAGCTCATGAATAAACGGAAATGGGGAAAACGGCTGCTGATAGCTGCGGCGGCTTTTCTTCTGATTTTTGGCATATATTTATCCTCCGTTGTTATCGGCGCTGCTGCGATCAGTGAAAAGCAGCTGACGATGAATGAAACAACGACAATAGTTGATGACAGCGGGGAGCAGCTAGCGGAGCTGTATTCAGAGGATAGGGAAGTTATCGAGGAAGAACAGATACCGGATCATGTAAAAGAAGCATTTATTTCCATTGAGGATATTAGGTTTTATGACCACCGTGGCATTGATCCGAGAGCGATTGCGCGTGCGCTGTACCGTGATATTTTAGCCGGTGGAATTGTGGAGGGCGGAAGTACGATCACCCAGCAGCTGGCGAAAAATGCTTTTCTCTCGAGCGACCAGACCTTCTTACGTAAAACGAAGGAAGTGCTGATCGCTATGGGGCTTGAAAAGAAATTCTCTAAGGATGAAGTAATGGGATACTATTTAAACCAGATTTACTTCGGTCACGGAGCTTACGGAATCCAGTCTGCCTCTCAGCAGTATTTCGGGAAAGACGCTTCCGAATTGAACGTTGAAGAAGGCGCTATGCTTGCGGCTATGGTAAAAGGGCCGAGCAACTATTCACCGGTGGATGAGCCGGAGGAGGCCAAAGAAAGAAGAGATACTGTCATTGCTATTATGGAACGTGAAGGGTACATATCAGAAGAAGAAAAAGCGGCAGCAACTTCTTCGTCTCTTCCTTCCGGTCTTCAGGAGCAGCAGACCCATCCGGAATACTACACGTATGTGGATATGCTCATGAAGGAAGCCCAGGAAAAATACAACATTGAACCTGAAGAAATTTACAAAGGCGGCTATACGATCCAGGTGCCGATGAATGAAGATATGCAAAAAGCTTCCTATAGCCTGATGCAGGAAGAGACGTATTATCCGGACGGATCGGAGGATGCGGAAAGTGCCTTCTTTATGATGGATCATAGCAGCGGCGGAGTTGTCGCGGTGCAGGGCGGCAGGGATTACGAACGTCAGGGGATGAACCGGGCGGAAGTGCAGCGGCAGCCGGGGTCTGCGTTTAAGCCGCTTGCTGTATATGCACCAGCACTCGAATCCGGAGATTATGAGCCTTATTCGACGCTCCAGGATGAACAATTGGACTACGACGGCTATTCTCCGAAAAATAACAGCGGGGAATATCAGGGGGAAGTGACGATGAGCGAAGCGCTGGAGCAGTCCATCAATACATCAGCAGTTTGGCTCTATGACAAGCTTGACCGCAGCGCCACGAATGATTTCTTAGAGAAAACAGGTATAGAGCCCCAGGGGAACGGGCTGGCGACGGCTCTTGGCGGTCTTGAAAACGGGGTTACCCCGGCACAGTTAACAGAAGCATATACGACGTTTTCAAATAATGGAACAAAAACAGAGCCGTACTTTATTACAAACATTAAAGATCGTAACGGAAATATTATTGTGGAAAATGAAAAAAAAGAGCAGGAGGTGATGGACCCGCAGAATGCATGGTACATGACCCGCATGCTTGAAAATGTAGTGGAAAACGGAACAGCATCAGCCGGGAGCACCTCCTACGATTTAGCCGGCAAAACAGGAACCACTTCATTTGAAGCGGTCGAAGACGGGGCGAGAGACGCGTGGTTCGCAGGCTATACACCGCAGTGGACGGGCACGCTTTGGATGGGGTATGACCAGACAACCGAAGACAATTATTTGACCGGCGGCAGCTCCCATGCGGTGGAGCTGTTTAAATCCATTTTGAACGAGACCCCTGCTGGAGGCAGTGCGGTAGAATTTGAAAAACCGGAAGGAGTACGTGATTTGGAAGAGCCTGTGGAGCTTCCGGAAATTGATTCGCTTGAAGGAGATCTTACATTTGCCGGTGATGGTTTCTTAAACGTGGAGCTTACGTGGGAAGCATCTGAAGACGACCGCGTTAATTACACAATTTACGAAGTGACAGACGGAGAACGCGAAGAAATCGATCAGGTCCGCGGACAGGGGAGCTACACGATCCAAAATGCAAATCCATTTAATTTAAGAGAGTATATTGTTGTCCCTTCCTATGAACCGACAAACCAGGAGGGTGAGGAGTCGAACACAGCAGAGGTACAGGCCCGTTCTATTTTTGGAATAGGAGGGTGAGAGAGGATTGGAGGCAGCCTTGGCGGGCTGCCTTTTTTGTGCTGAACTTTCATGAATTTTTTATGAATGTTGTCGAAATGCACTATACATGACAGGATCGGGCAGGTTATGGTAAAAACAGAAAAGGTGATTGTGCGAACTTGAGTGGTGAGCAGGCAGAGAGGAAGTGCCCAAAAATGAAAGAAACCTTATACAATAATACTTTTTTAGAAGCAGCAGGGGGAAACTATACCGGACATGTGCCGGTATGGTACATGCGTCAGGCAGGCAGGTCACAGCCTGAATACCGTAAATTAAAAGAGAAGTATTCGCTGGTGGAAATTACTCATGACCCTGAACTGTGTGCATATGTAACCCGGCTTCCAGTGGAGCAGTATCAAAACGACGCGGCTATTTTATATAAAGACATTATGACACCACTGCCGTCTATCGGCGTAGATGTAGAAATAAAACCAGGCATCGGGCCGGTGATTGACCGCCCGATTGAAACGCTGGCCGATGTAAAACAGCTTGGAACGCTTGAACCAGAAAAGGATATCGACTACGTGCTTGAAACAATCAAGCTTCTGCGTCAGCAGCTGAATGTACCTTTAATCAGCTTTAGCGGAGCCCCGTTTACCCTGGCGAGCTACATGATTGAAGGGGGCCCGTCGAAAAACTATCACCGGACGAAAAGCTTTATGTACTCGCAGCCGGACGCCTGGTTTGCATTGATGGAGACGCTTGGCGATATGGTGATTCGGTACGCCGGCGCCCAGATAGAGGCCGGTGCCCAGGCTATTCAAATCTTTGACTCCTGGGTTGGTGCTTTAAACGCCGCCGATTACCGGCAGTACGTGAAGCCGGTCATGAGCAGAATTTTTGCAGCTTTAGAAGAAAAGAATGTGCCGGTGTCCATGTTTGGAGTCGGTGCCGGTCATCTGCTTGAAGATTGGAACGATCTGCCGCTTTCCATCATTGGACTGGACTGGCGGACCTCTATTCTTGAAGCAAGAAACCGTGGCGTCACTAAAACGCTTCAGGGCAACCTGGATCCGAGTTTACTTCTCGCTCCGTGGCCGGAAATAGAGAAAAGAGCTGCCGCTATTATTGATGAAGGCATTCAGCATCCCGGGTTTATTTTTAATTTGGGGCACGGTGTATTCCCGGATGTGGAGCCTGATACGTTGAAACGTTTAACAGCTTTCGTTCACGAATATTCGAAAGAACAGTTGGAGGGAAGACGATGAAAAAGAAAACCGGCCTTTTGGTGATGGCTTACGGGACTCCGAGAAGCCTCGACGAAGTAGAAAGCTACTACACCCATATCCGGCGAGGGAACAAACCGTCCGAAGAAGCTTTGGAAGATCTTGTCTCCCGCTATAAAGCAATCGGCGGGGTATCCCCGCTTGCAAAAATTACAGAGGATCAGGCCTATGGCCTGGGCGAGGTGATGAATGAACGTCATCCGGAACGGGAATTTCATGTTTATATCGGTTTAAAGCATATCGACCCGTTTATCGAGGATGCTGTTGCTGAAATGAAAGAGGACGGCATCGAAGAGGCGTACAGTATCGTCCTCGCACCGCATTTTTCGACATTCAGCGTAAAGTCTTATAATGGACGGGCCCAGGAAGAATCCTCCCGCATTAATGGCCCGGCGATTCACAGTGTAGAAAGCTGGTACGACCAGCCGAAGTTTCTGCACTACTGGGCTGAACGGGTGCGTACTATGCTTGACGGGCTTGATGAAGAGAAAACGTGTGTTATTTTTTCTGCTCACAGCCTGCCGGAAAAAATCATCGCCAAAGGAGACCCGTATCCGGAACAGCTGAAAGAAACCGCCCAATGGATCGCAGAGCGTGCCAATGTTCAGCACTATGATATTGGCTGGCAAAGTGAAGGGAACACCCCGGACCCATGGCTCGGACCGGATGTGCAGGACTTAACAAAGAATTTGCACCATCAGTACGGCTATGAGTCATTCGTCTACTGTCCGGTAGGATTTGTAGCCGATCATCTTGAAGTATTGTTTGATAATGATGTTGAATGTAAAGATGCCTGCGACAGTGTAGGAGCGGCATATTACCGGCCGGAAATGCCAAATAGCCAGCGTGAATTTTTAGAGGCGCTCGGTGATGCGATTGATTCTTTAGTGGAACAGAGGGTTTCCTCATAATATAAAAAGGCGTCCTTTCAAAGGTGAAAGGACGTCTTTTGTATGGCTATGCTTTTCCTTCCTGCTTTAATCTGCCGGCAAGTACATAGAGTACAGCCAGTGTGACAAAGTGGGAGGAAAAATCATTATGGTCCTGCTGTGGATAGACTTCAACAAAATCCATACCGCAGACTCCATGTATACCGAATTCATGAATGAGAGTCAGCAGCTGCTCGGGGTGGAGACCGTTGGCATCCGCCGGGCCGCCCGGATTGTAGGCGTAATCTAAAATATCGCTGCAGATACTTAAATATACTTCGTCGGTCCCCTCAGAAGCGGTATCGTAGACTTCTCTGGCAAATGCCTTTAAATCCGGGGCATTGCGGATTTTATCGATGGTAATCGTAACGGCGCCCGCTTCTTTGGCGGATCTGCCATTGACAGCTTTATTGCGCGGACCATGAATGCCGAGGTGCACGAGGCTTTCATTTCTCACCTGTTCATATTCATACAGGCGTGCAAACGGGGAACCGCGTCCGAACTCATCGCCCATCGATTCGTCGTTATTATCAAAGTGGGCATCAATATGAATGATTCCTACTTTTTTTCCGGTAGTTTCACCAAGCGCCCGAACAATCGGGTAGGTGATGCCGTGATCGCCTCCGAGACCGACAGGGAAAGTGCCGGAAGCCCATAAAGAAGAAGCGAAGGACTCGATTGTTTCCATTGTGGCCGGAACGTCGGCCGGGGTGGTGGAAATATCACCGGCGTCTGCGAGGCTGTAGTGACTGAGTACATCGATGTCGCCGAGCTCGGGCAGGTAGCCGCTGTAGCGCTCGGAGCACTGGCGGATCACCTTCGGTCCAAGCTCACAGCCTGTGTACGCTCCCCAGGTTACCGCTCCTTCCCATGGCACACCGTAAATAGTTGCCTGATAGTTTGCTGCTTTCGATAAATCCTTTGCCACTGAAGAAGCGTGAAGGAAGGTCGGTGTATTTCCGTAAATGAGTGGTCGATTCATATGTCAGCACCCTCTCTGTGTATAATTTTCAATGTATAGGGAGTGAAGAAGTGTACATGCCCGGATACGTTTACCACGTGACATGTGATACAATAAAGTGTACCATATGTGAGTAGTTTTGCGTTCGAAGCAGTGGAACAAACTGTACGGCAGCGGCGCAGTGAAGTGGAAAGGCGGTAATTCCTATGAACGCTGAAGAGAAATTGGACGTATTGAAGCATTCCCGTCATGACTGGATGAATGTCCTGCAGCTTCTAAAAACACACGCTGCGCTTGGTAAAGTGGAAGAGCTTCAGAAAGTGATCGAAAAAACGACCTTTAAAGCTTCCCATGAAGCCAAGCTGTCAAATGTCCAGGCTCCGGCGTTCGCTGTCGAACTGATAACGTTCCACTGGAAGGAACACTGGTTTTCCATTGATTTTGAGGTGGAGGATACGTTCAGTGCCAAACCGGACGATCAAAAATGGACTGGTTTTTTTCAAGAACTGGCAGCGCGCATTGATGAACAGGCCAATCGAACGAGAGATAACCATCTCGAGATTTCCATTAACGAGAACGATGGCGGACTTCCGTGTCTGGAGCTCGATTTTGAAGGTGAATTAAAGAGTCCCGAGAGGCTTGAACAGTGGATACGAAAAGAGTCCGTAATGATAGATATGATTGAGTATATAGAAGTAAGCACAGAACACCTATATTGCGTCATTGTCGATCAAGCAGGCGGTCAGTAAGAATACTAATGAGGTGAAAGAGTTGTTTGTAGATCACGTAAATTTATATGTAAAAGGCGGCGATGGCGGAGATGGCATGGTCGCCTTTCGTCGGGAAAAGTATGTCCCGGACGGTGGACCGGCCGGAGGCGACGGAGGCAGAGGCGCAGATGTAGTTTTTGAAGTGGATGAAGGGCTTAGAACATTGATGGATTTCCGGTATCAGCGCCATTTTAAGGCAAAGCGCGGAGACAATGGAAGATCCAAAAACCAGCACGGCAGAGGCGGCGAAGATTTAATTGTCCGTGTACCGCCGGGTACTATTATCCGTGACCGCAGCTCCGAGGTTATGATTGCGGACTTAACAGAGCATAAACAACGCGTGGTAGTGGCAAAAGGAGGCCGTGGCGGCCGTGGTAACACACGATTTGCTTCTCCTTCCAACCCGGCCCCGGAAATCAGCGAAAAAGGCGAGCCTGCGGAGGAAAAAGACATTCAGCTTGAACTGAAGGTGCTGGCAGATGTTGGTCTCGTCGGTTTCCCGAGCGTTGGTAAATCCACGCTGCTTTCTATTGTATCAGCGGCACGGCCGAAAATTGCCGATTATCCATTTACTACACTAAAGCCGAACCTCGGCGTTGTGGATGCAGGAGAAGGAAAAAGCTTTGTCATGGCGGATCTCCCGGGACTTATTGCCGGAGCCCATGAAGGCGTTGGGCTCGGAGCCCAATTCTTACGGCATATTGAACGGACACGGGTGCTTGTGCATATCGTGGATATGGCCGGCGAGCTTGAAGGCCGGGACCCGTTTGAGGATTTCCAGCAGATCAATGCGGAGCTGCGGGAGCACAACCTTCGTCTGCTCGAACGTCCAATGATAGTAATGGCTAACAAGATGGATATGCCGGGCACAAAGGAACAGCTTGAGGAGTTTAAAAAGAAGCTCCCGGAAGGTATTGAAGTGTTTCCTGTATCGACACTTAGAAAGCAGGGCATTCAGCCGCTTTTGCAACGAGTAGCGGACCTTGTGGAAACGACCCCTGCCTTTCATTTATATGATGAAGAGGACCAGGAAGAAAAAGTGGTGTACACGCTCGATGAAAAAGAAGCTCCGTTTTACATCGGCCGTGCCGACGACGGTGCTTATGTACTGTATGGGCCGGATATCGAAAAACACTATAGAATGGCGGATCTCTCCCACGAGGATTCGATGCAGCGCTTTTCAAAAAAATTACGCAACATGGGTGTGGATGAAGCACTGCGCGAGCACGGAGCTAAGCACGGCGATACAGTAAGGCTGCTGGACTTTGAGTTCGAATTTGTTGATGGGTAATCAGTCAGTATAAATCAGAGTATAAAAGAGTGTGGTGAAAGCAGTGGCAGACAGAATTGATCATTTCTATCTTGTACGGGAAGATCTGTTGACAGATGCAATGCAGAAAACGTTAGAAGCAAAAGCACTGCTCGAAAGCGGGAAAGTGCACAAAGTGGCAGAGGCGGTACAGCATGTGGATCTGAGCCGCAGCGCTTTTTATAAATACCGGGATGCTATATTCCCGTTCCATACGATGATACAGGAGCAGATTATTACATTATCGATCCAGCTTGCCGATCGTTCAGGCTCCCTTTCGGAGCTGCTGCGTATTGTAGCGGAAGCGAATTCAAATGTGCTGACTATTAATCAGACGATCCCGCTGCAGGGACGGGCAAATATCACGTTAACTGTTGATACATCGGTGCTAAGTCTGGAAATCCGTGACTTTGTGCGCAAAATTCAGGGAATGGAATTTGTGGAAAAAGCTGAAATAGTTGGCTCCGGATCGCTGTAAAGAGTAGGAAGGTAAAGGAGTGGAGAGAGTGAAGCGAGTAGGATATCTTGGCCCGAGGGGGACTTTCACAGAAATGGCAGCCCGGGTGCTGTTTCATGAGCAGGTGCTCGAGCCCTTTGATACGATTGCAGAAGGGATGAAGCTGACGGAGCAGCAGGAGATAGATATTGCTGTCGTACCGCTTGAAAATGCGATTGAAGGCTCGGTGAACGTGACCCTGGACTATTTGATTCATAAGCATGAACTGCCGATTATTGGGGAAGTGACCGTGCCGATTGAGCAGCACCTGCTGGCTCTTCCCGAGGAAAAGGAACAATGGCAGCAGGCGGAATTTGTACATTCGCACCCGCATGCCATCGCCCAGTGCCATGAATTTTTAAGCAGGTGGATGCCGGAGACAAAAGCACAATTCACGAATTCCACGAGCGCCGCTGCAAAAAAACTGAGTGAAGGTACTGCTGAAGGCGTGGTTATTGCGACGAGGCTTGCTGCGGAGCAGTATGGTCTCGAGATCGTAAAGGAAAACATTCATGACTATACGAATAACCATACCCGATTTGTGGTTCTTGCAGGCAGTGAAGAGCGAGCGGAAAGCCTTTCGGAAGAAAAAAAAATAACCGAAAGGACGACGATGGTCATAACGCTGCCGTCCGATTACCCGGGCGCTCTGCATCAAGTGCTCGCAGCCTTTTCATGGCGGAAATTAAATTTAACAAAAATTGAATCCCGTCCAATGAAGACCGGGATTGGAAACTACTTTTTTGTCATGGACGTGGAGCAGCCGGAAGACGATATTTTGATTCCAGGCGTTATTGCGGAGCTTGAAGCGCTCGGGTTCGGCGTCCGGGTTCTCGGGCATTATCCGTGCTTTGAACTTTCTACAGCCGAGGCGAAAGTAGACAGCCGGACCTCAGGCTAATTGTCTTCGTTAATCAGGTAGGCATGATTTTTCAAAGCTTCAAGCAGAACATCAAACTGGGTATGCGAAGGAATTTCAATGGTATGAAGATGAACGCCGGCAGTAAGCTCTGAGAGCATGGAGGCATTTGTGTTTTTCATATTCTCAATAAAGCGGTCCGCATCAATCCGGCTTTCAATCATTAAGGAGGCGGTGATGTCGCCATAGACGGGATGCTCGACGGAAACATCAATAATTTTCCCCCCGTGATCTACGATCAGGTACAGCTCCTCGAGGGTACTGTCCGGATCGAAAGGGTGGGAGACGGCTACGCGCTTTCGTACTGTCTGTCCCGTATCCTTATTTTTGATAATGATGTAGCCCTGGGACGTAGCGAGAATAGGGTGCCCCTGGGCTTTCAGTAAAGACATGTCCTGGACGATGACCTGGCGGCTGACGCTCGCCCTTGAAGCAAGAGAGCTCCCGGTCAGCGGCCGGGTGGAGATTTCAAGCCATTCGAGCAGCTGATTGCGCCGGTCGGCTCCAAGCATTTTTTTAGAAGGATGATTAGGCATAACAATACCTCACTTTGTTGGTTGCTACTCTATATCATAGCGGTAAAGTGTTTTTATTGTAAATTAAAAACTGCCGCCGTTTTATTCTATATCGGGCGGTGAAGACAGGAAGGGGAAACGTAATGGCAGGACATTCGAAATGGAATAATATTAAACGCCGCAAGGAAGCTCAGGATTCCAAGCGGGCAAAAATATTCACAAAATTGTCGAAGGAGATTTTCGCCGCTGTGCGGGAGGCAGGAGATGATCCCGACCAGAATCTTCGTTTGCGTATGGCGATTACAAAAGCACGGGCAGCGAATATTCCAAATGAAAATATTACGCGGACCATCAAAAAAGCAAAAGGACAGGGCGCGGAACTGCAGTATGAAGAAATG
This sequence comes from Marinococcus sp. LNHM3E3-2.2, assembly GCF_056034385.1. Classification (NCBI taxonomy): domain Bacteria; kingdom Bacillati; phylum Bacillota; class Bacilli; order Caryophanales; family Bacillaceae; genus Marinococcus; species Marinococcus sp. LNHM3E3-2.2. The sequence continues at coordinate 59,031 of NZ_JBQLIC010000009.1, read as the reverse complement.
ACGTACGAAGGCTACGGCCCTGGCGGAGCTGCTGTAATGGTAAAAACGTTAACGGACAATAAAAACCGGACTGTGGCGGATATCCGTGCCGCCTTTAACAAAAATGGAGGAAACCTCGGGGAGAATGGCTGCGTTTCTTTTCTTTTCAATAAAGAAGGCTTTCTGGCCGTGGACCGTGAAAATGTTGAAGCCGATGAAGACACGTTCATGCTTGAAGCGGTGGAAGCCGGAGCGAATGATGTGGAATACGATGACCACGGCTTTTACATTTACACGGAGCCCGATGATTTTGAAGCTGTAAAAGGGGCTATGGAGCATACGTATCATTTTTCTACAGCGGAGGTTACCATGATTCCGGAAACGAAAGCCCATTTAGAGGATGAGCATGCCCGGAAAATGCTCAAATTGATCGATACGCTTGAAGATAACGATGATGTGCAGAGCGTGTACCATAACTTTGAAGCAGAAGAAGAGCAGATGGAACGTCTGGAAGTTTCCTCGTAAACCTTTCACCCCGCCGGTGGAAGGTTTTTAATGCCCGGGCGTTTGGAAGACTGGGCGAATAGTCATTTTTCAACGGGGACGATCTTTGCTATGATATAGGAAAGCATGTTCGCATTTCAATAAGGCAAGGAGAGGACCACAGTGATCGAATTCGTAAAGGGACGCGTGGATCATATAAAGGGAGATACCGTCACGATTGAAAACAACGGCATCGGCTATTTAATCTATTGCTCCAATCCTTTTGTATTTAATGGCCAGCAGCCGGATGAAGAAACAGTAGTATATACATATCAGTATGTAAAAGAGGACGTGAACCGTCTGTACGGCTTCCGCTCAAGAAAAGAGCGCGAGCTGTTTGAACAGCTGCTGCAGGTGTCGGGGATAGGGCCAAAAGGTGCCCAGGCGATTCTTGCCTCCGGAGATCCGGGGCAGGTGGTAGGAGCTATTGAAAACGAAGACGAAACGTTTTTAACGAAATTTCCGGGAGTCGGTAAAAAAACGGCAAAGCAGATGATTATCGATTTGAAAGGAAAATTGACCGGTGTTTACGATGCGGTAACAGTAGCAGGAGCGCCGGTGTCTCTGCTTGACGAGCAGCAGCCGGGGGGAGACCTTGAGGAAGCACTTGAAGCACTGACGGCTCTCGGTTACGGGGAAAAAGAAATCAAAAAAGTACGCCCTCATCTGGAAAAAGAACAGCTGAGCGCGGATGAGTATGTAAGAAAAGCCCTGCAGTGGATGCTCACATAGCAGAAAATGGAGGAGGAAAAATTCTTGGAGGATAGAATTGTTTCTCAGGAAGCAGAATCAGGAGAAGATTTGGTGGAACAAAGTATTCGCCCGGATCGCCTCCGGGAATATATCGGCCAGCGGAAAGTAAAGGAAAACCTCGAAGTGTTTATTGAAGCGGCGAAGCTTCGGGAAGAGCCGCTTGATCATACGCTGCTTTACGGGCCCCCTGGGCTTGGGAAAACGACGCTCGCCATGATTATCGCCCGTGAGATGGATGTGAACATCCGGACGACGAGCGGCCCTGCTATTGAAAGGCCCGGAGATCTGGCCGCGGTCATGACAGCTCTTGAGCCCGGTGATGTACTTTTTATCGATGAGATACACCGGCTCCCACGGGCGGTGGAGGAAGTCCTCTACCCGGCGATGGAGGATTTTTGTATCGATATCGTAATTGGCAAGGACAGCTCTGCTCGTTCTGTCCGCCTTGATCTTCCCCCGTTCACGCTGATTGGAGCCACTACGAGGGCGGGCCTGCTCTCCGCTCCGCTCAGAGACCGTTTCGGGGTGCACGCGCGCCTGGAGTACTACGTGGAGGAGGACCTGGCTGAAATCGTCCGGCGTTCGGGGGATTTGTTCCAGCTCAATATTGATAAAGGAGCAGCCTACGAGCTCGCCAGAAGATCCCGTGGAACGCCCCGGGTGGTGAACCGGTTGCTGCGCCGGGTACGTGATTTTGCGCAGGTGCAGGGAGACGGAAGCATCACGATGGAGCTGGCGAATCATGCACTCGAGCGGCTGCAGGTGGATAAGCTCGGTCTTGACCACATTGACCACAAATACCTGCTCGGCTTGATTGAAACTTTCCGGGGCGGTCCGGCTGGCGTAGAGGCAATAGCGGCGAAGATCGGGGAGGAGGCCCATACGCTTGAAGACGTGTATGAGCCGTATTTAATGCAGATCGGATTTTTACAGCGGACCCCGCGAGGAAGAAAAGCAGCTCCGCTTGCGTACGAGCATTTCGGTTATCCGTATCAGGAAGAAAATACATGAGATTTTTTAAGGAGCCAGCACTCTGCGGTGCTGGATTTCTTTCGTGCATAAAACAGTAAACTCCTATATAATAGCTTTTGGTTTTACGTGATTGAACGAATAGGAAGGGTTAGTCATGAATATAAATGAATTTGATTTTGAACTGCCGGAAGAGCTGATTGCACAGCAGCCGCTGAAAGAACGGGATCAGTCGCGGCTGCTTGTGATGAATACGAAGGAAGAGACAATTGCGCATGAACGCTTTCATCAAATTGAAGATCACCTTGAGGCCGGGGACTGTTTAGTGCTCAATAACACAAAAGTATGGCCCGCAAGACTAATCGGGGAAAAGAAAGAGACCGGTGCCGGGATTGAAGTGCTGCTGCTGCAGCAGGAGGGTGACACGTGGGAGACGCTTGTGAAGCCGGCGAAACGAGTGAAGCCTGGAACCGTAGTCACCTTCGGGGACGGACGTTTGACTGCAGAATGCACGAAGGTGCTTGAGCACGGGGGCCGGGAGATGGTGTTTACCTATGACGGTATTTTTCTTGAGATTCTTCAGGAGCTTGGTGAAATGCCGCTGCCTCCGTATATCAAAGAAAGGCTTGAAGACCAGGATCGGTACCAGACTGTGTATGCCGAGCATTACGGATCCGCTGCAGCCCCTACGGCAGGCCTTCACTTTACGTCGGAGCTGCTTGAACGGCTGAAAGCAAGAGGTATTCGTACGGCGCATGTAACACTGCATGTCGGACTAGGGACGTTTCGCCCGGTATCCGCCGAAACGGTGGAGGAGCATGATATGCATGCGGAATTTTATCATCTGCCGCAGGAAACAGCCGAAATTTTAAATGAAACGAAATCAGCGGGCAAACGTATAGTTGCAGTGGGGACGACGTCAGCGCGTACGCTCGAAACCGTGGCAGGCAAACAGGAAAATAAATTTATGGAAGCGAGAGGCTGGACGGATATTTTCATTTATCCAGGCTACACGTTCCGGGGAATTGACGCGCTTTTGACGAATTTCCATCTGCCAAAATCTACACTGGTGATGCTTGTGAGCGCTCTTGCCGGGAAAGAATTTCTTTTCCGGGCCTACGGGGAAGCCATACGCGAAAGGTACCGCTTTTTCAGTTTTGGGGATGCAATGCTTATACACTCGGGAGGAAATAACGAATGACCGCAGTAACATACGAACATATTAAGACGTGCCGGCAGTCAGGAGCGCGGCTCGGCAAAGTGCACACACCGCACGGGTCGTTTGACACTCCTGCCTTTATGCCGGTGGGGACGCTTGCCACCGTAAAAACATTAAGCCCGGAGGAACTGGAGTCGATGGGTGCAGGGATGATTTTAAGCAACACGTATCATTTATGGATACGGCCCGGCGAAGATATTGTGGAAGAAGCCGGCGGCCTGCATAAATTCATGAACTGGAATAAGCCAATTCTCACCGATTCCGGAGGGTTTCAGGTCTTCAGTCTAAGCAAGCTGCGGGATATTAAAGAAGAAGGCGTTCATTTCCGGAACCATATTTCCGGAGCCAAATTATTTCTCTCTCCGGAAAAAGCGATGCAGATCCAAAATTCTCTTGGTGCCGACGTGATGATGGCATTTGACGAATGTCCGCCTTATCCGGCCGAGGAAGAATACATGAAAGCATCTGTTGAGCGGACGACCAGATGGGCTGAACGGTGTCTTGAGGCACATGCCCGTCCAGAGGATCAGGCGTTATTTGGAATCGTACAGGGCGGGGATTACCGGCATTTGCGTGAAAAATCTGCAAAAGAGTTGATTTCAATGGACTTTCCGGGTTACGCTATAGGCGGATTATCTGTTGGAGAGCCTAAGGAAACGATGAACCGAGTGTTGGAATATACGGCCCCGCTTCTCCCTCAAAACAAACCACGCTATTTGATGGGAGTCGGGTCGGCAGATGCGTTAATTGACGGATCTATCCGTGGGATAGACATGTTTGATTGCGTTCTTCCAACAAGAATCGGCCGAAACGGAACGTGTATGACAAGCAAAGGCAGGCTGGTCGTAAGAAACGCTTCAAATGCCAGAGACTTCCGCCCGATCGATGAAGCGTGCGGGTGCTATACCTGCCGCAATTACTCGAGGGCTTACATCCGGCATCTGATCAAAAGTGAAGAAACGTTCGGCGTCCGGCTTACTTCGTACCATAACCTGTATTTCCTACTGTCTTTAATGCAGCAAGTACGCGAGGCTATCCAGCAAGATCGTCTGCTCGATTTTCGGGAAACTTTTTTCGAACAATACGGCTTTAACCGTCCGGATGCTAAAAATTTCTAGATCGGGGAAGCTAAAGGGACAAGGGGTGAAACAGTGAGTACAATTATCGTATTGGTTTTGATGTTTCTCATATTCTATTTCCTTTTGATTCGTCCGCAGCAAAAGCAGCAGAAGCGGATCAAGGAAATGCATGCGAATCTGCAGAAGGGTGACCGTATCGTTACTATCGGCGGTATACACGGCACCATCGATGCTATTGATGAAAACAAACTTATCGTGGAAGTAGACGGCAACATGAAATTGACGTTTGACCGTAATGCGGTCCGCGAAACAGTAAATGAATAGTTTGTACAGAATTCCCGTTTATGAATAAACGGGGATTTTTTCATCCTGTGAAAAAAGTATGTTTGCCACATCTTCATGGTTAAGTATAATGAAAAGCAGGAGGTGTTCTAATGGAAAAAGCCTGGGAAGAATGGAAGCTTGTTGTTTATCCGGTACTTGAGAGCAAAGTGAAGGAGTTTGAAACTCTGGGATACAAAAACATACATATAGACGAAATCTGGGAAATGAGCATAAGCAAAATGAAAAAGCGTCAGGCAGAGCCGGCATTACATACAATTGTGCAAACAATACTGCATATGAAAATGCACGATTACATGCAGCAGAAAACGATCGAATCGTATAAAAAGATTGAACAAAAGAAAAACTATGATGAAGCACTGGAGGAAATACTGGCCCAGGTCAGCGGTAATATAGCAGAAAAGGTCGATTGACATTTAATTCTGCGCATACGTATAATTGCTTTTGTTTGAGAAACACTGAACGGCACGGATACAAAAGAGATGGACCAGGCGGCACGCTCCGCTCTGGTTTATTTATGGGAGCGGAAGTATCATATAACGGCGGATCGAAGCACGGAAGGATGAACCTGTAATGGTAAAGAAATCAAGGATTGTTTATTTCTTTTTAATTATTTTTGCGCTGGCGGCGTTAATGATCCCAACGTCGGAGAAAATTGTGAACGGTATCGACCTCGGGCTTGATCTTCAGGGCGGATTTGAAGTGCTCTATGAAGTGGAGCCTCAGGAAGAAGGACAGGAAATTACAGATGAAACTTTGCAGAACACGGTAGCTGCGCTGACGCAGCGGGTGGACATTTTAGGTGTCTCCGAACCGAATATTACCATTGAAGGTGACAACCGTATACGGGTGCAGCTCGCTGGTGTTGAAGATCAGCAGTCCGCACGGGAGCTGCTTTCTACAGAAGCGAACCTGAGCATCAGGGACGTGGATGATAATGAACGGCTCTCCGGAAGTGATATCCAGGAAGAAAGTGCTTCGGTAAACTTTGACGATTCAAACAACCCAATCGTCACAGTTTCCTTAAGAGACGGGGACCAGTTTGGACAAGTAACGGAAAATATTATTAATGAATACCAGCCTCCAAACAACCGGCTGGTCATCTGGCTGGATTACGAAGAAGGGGATTCCTACGAAGAGGAAGCCATGAAGGATGATCCAAAATTCATCTCTGCTCCGGCAGTGAGCGAGCCACTGTATACACAGGACATCCAGATTGAAGGCGACTTTAGTGTCGAAGAAGCGGAAAATCTTGCGGATATTTTGAATTCGGGGTCGCTTCCTGTAGATCTCGAGGAAGTATATTCGAACTCGGTTGGTGCTTCGCTGGGTGAACAGGCCATGGATAAAACCATTTTTGCCACGTTTATTGGCGTTGGGCTGATTTTCTTATTCATGCTCGTGTTTTATCGTTTTACTGGATTTATCGCTGTTTTAACGCTCAGTACCTACATTTATTTTGTACTTGCGATGTTTAACTTTATCCAGGGAGTGCTCACACTCCCTGGCATAGCGGCACTTGTCCTTGGGGTCGGCATGGCTGTTGATGCGAATATTATTACGTATGAACGGATTAAAGAAGAGATCAAATACGGCAGATCCATTTTATCGGCGTACCGTTCAGGAGCAAGAAGGTCTCTCGGTACAATTATCGACGCGAACGTCACAACCCTGATTGCTGCCGGGGTGCTTTTCTACTTCGGAACAAGCTCGGTTCAGGGCTTTGCCTTGATGCTGATCGTGAGCATACTGGTAAGCTTCATTACGGCAGTGCTTGGTACAAGGCTGCTTCTCGGTCTATGGGTGAACAGCCGGATCTTTAATAAAAAACCAAAGGTGTTTGGCGTAAAGGAGCGTGACATCCATGAACCTTAATAACAGCAGGAAGATCTTAAAACGGGTGATTCCTTTCGTCAAATTCCGGAATGTTTTTTTTCTGATTACTCTCGCCTATGTTCTTGCCGGAGCCATACTTTTGTCAACGATCGGCTTGAACCTGGGCATCGACTTTCAAAGCGGATCAAGAGTAGAGGTCTCTGCAGATGAGCCATTAACTGAAGAACAGGTTCGCGCTGATTTTGAAGAGGTGGAAGGGAATTTGGAGCCGGACGATATTACACTTGGCGGAGATAATAATACAATTGCTTCCGCACGGTTTATCGGAGAGCTTTCCCAGGAGGAAATAGCTGCGGTGCAGACGTATTTTGAAGAAGAATACGGAAGCGTTCCAAATACGGGCACCGTTTCTCCTCAGGTCGGCCAGGAGCTGGCGCAGAATGCATTTATATCTGTGCTGATTGCTTCGCTCGGACTGATAATTTATATCACGATCCGCTTTCAGTTTTTATACGGAGTTGCTTCGATTATTGCCCTTCTTCACGATGCCTTCTTTATTATTGGCTTTTTCAGCCTGCTGCAGGTGGAAGTGAATGTGCCGTTTATTGCAGCGGTTCTCACGATTGTAGGTTATTCCATTAACGATACGATTGTGACGTTTGACCGGATCCGGGAAAACATGCCCCCGGCTGAGGAAATTGAATCGTTTGAAGATCTTGCAGAAGTAGTGGATGTCAGCCTGAACCAGACGCTCACCCGCTCCATCAATACTGTGCTGACAGTAGTATTTGCGGCAGCGGCACTGTTTATGTTCGGAGGCGAAGGCATACGGTCCTTTTCTCTGGCCCTGCTTGTCGGCCTGGTAGCTGGAACGTATTCCTCCATTTTCCTGGCTGCCCAGGTGTGGGTGATCTGGAACTGGAAAAAAATTAAACGGGCCCGTGAAAAGGCGCCGGCAGAGGAAGAGCCGGAGTCCTGAACAGAAAGCTTCCCTTTTTGAAGGGAGGCTTTTTATGGTTATTTTTGCAATTATACGGGTATAATAAAGGAGAACACAGATTGTGAAGGGAGTGAAAAAATGAAAGCACAAACAGGTTTAATCATGGGACTTATTTTAGCACTTATTATCGCTGTTTTTGCCGTGATTAATGTAAATAGTGTAGAAGTGAATTTATTGTTTGGCACAGGAGAATGGCCGCTGATTATTGTCATTTTGGTTTCTGTATTGCTTGGAGCGATGGTGGCAGGATTTCTCAGCATGTTCCGTATCTATAAGCTGAAAGCAGAAGTGCGCCGGCTCCGAAAAGCTACGAATGATCACAGCGCTGCTGTCGGATCAAGAACAGCCGGCACCACGCATGAAGATAATGATAAAGACAAATCGAGCCGTTCATCATAAATGCAGTAAATTTCGCTTCTTTTCCCTTTCCCGGGAAAAGAAGCTTTTTTTATGGAAGGTGGTGCAGATAAAATAGCTTTTATCCCGCGAGTATTTTCGATACAATAGTGAATGCAGATTAGGATCGTTTGAAACGCTAAAGCAAGAAAAGAGGAAGAGATATATGCTGCAGTCACGAACAAGATGGCATCAGCCCGATGTGGACGAACGTCTTGCAGAACAGCTTAAAAAAGAGCTGAATGTAAGTGTAATATCTGCGCGGCTTCTTGCTGCAAGAGGATTTGAATCAGCAGAGAAAGTCCGGCAGATGATTCATAATGACTGGTCTATTGTACATAACCCGTATTTGCTTGATGGAATGGAAGAAGCTGTCCGCCGTATTCAGCAGGCGGTTGAAAATAAAGAACGTATTCTCGTTTTCGGAGATTACGATGCGGACGGAGTGTCGAGTACCACTATTATGATCCGGCTCTTAAGCGAACTTGGAGCTTCGTTTGGCTGGTATATTCCTAACCGGTTTACGGAAGGATATGGACCGAACGTTCCGGCTTTTCAATCGGCTCATGACGAAGGAGCCTCACTTATTATTACCGTGGATACGGGCATCGCGGCGGTTAATGAAATCCAGGCCGCCAATGATTTAGGCATGGATGTTATTATTACCGACCACCACGAACCACCTCCGGAGCTGCCGCCTGCGTACGCGATTATTAACCCGAAGAAACCGGGCTGCGCGTATCCGTTTAAAGAGCTTGCGGGGGTCGGGGTCGCCTATAAGCTAGCGCATGCTCTTCTTCCCGAGGAGCCTGTTCACTGGCTCGATATTGTCACGCTTGGCACGATCAGTGATCTTGTACCGCTCGTGGAGGAAAACCGGCTGTTCGTGCAGTGGGGACTCGACCTGTTAACGAACAGCAAACTCCCCGGCATTCAGGCGTTAAAACGAATATGCAGCATTGAAGGGGAGCAGCTTGAAGAAGACCATGTCGGCTTTGCAATGGGTCCGCGCTTGAATGCAGCGGGCCGTATGGAAGAAGCAGATCCCGCTGTGCATCTTCTGACTGCAGCTACGCTTGACGAAGCAGAATCGTGGGCGGAAATGATCGATGACCTGAATAATGAACGCAAATCGCTTGTTGAAAGTATGACCAAAGAAGCGGTGGAAGAGGTGGAAACGAACTTTCCCGTGGAAGACAATCCATTCATTATTGTGGCAGGAGAAGGATGGAACGCCGGTGTAATTGGCATTGTGGCAAGTCGTCTGGTGGAGAGGTATTACCGCCCGGTAATCGTTATGAGTATTGACGCTGCAAGTGGGGAGGCCAAAGGCTCGGCAAGAAGCATTGAAGGCTTCGATATGTTCCAGGAGCTTTCGAAAAACCGCGACGTGCTCCAAAAGTTCGGAGGGCACCCAATGGCGGCGGGCATGTCTTTGGACCCTGCCGATATCGACACCCTGAGAACCCGCATGGTCAGCCAGGCAAAAGAAACGCTGAGCAGCGAACTGCTTGTTCCGGCGACGCACATTGACGTGCATGTTTCGGTAAGTGACATTACCATTGACGCGGTCGAAGACCTGCGGAACCTTGCGCCGTTTGGCGTTGGTAATCCAAAGCCGGTTTTCCGGATTGAAAAAACGGTTCTCGAATCAGTGAAAACGATAGGCGCATCGAAAAATCACTTGAAGATGGCACTAGCTGCTGGCGGGAAAAAACTTGATTGTGTCGGATTTCATCTCGGGTATTTATCGGAAAGCCTGACAGAAAATGAAGAGGTCTCCGTGGTGGGGGAGCTGAGTATTAATGAATGGAACGGCTTCCGCAAGCCTCAGCTATTTTTAAAGGATGCGAAGGTGGAGCAGATACAAATATTTGACCGCAGAAAAGAAAAGCGGGTGACGTTTGCGGACAATACAGATACGGCAGTTCTGGCTTTCACAGAAGAACAGCGGAAAGAGCTGGCGGCATCTGCGGGACATGCTGCCGTTCTTAACGGTACCGATATGGAAGGAAGGACTCATCACGCTGCGAATGTAGTGATAGCGGATATGCCGGCCTCTCTTGAAACACTGAAGCAGGCACTTGCGGTGTTCCCGCAGGCGGCGAACATTTATGTATACTTTCAGGGAAGAGAAAAAGCGTATTTTCATTCGATGCCTTCAAGAGAGCAGTTTAAATGGTATTATGCTTTCCTGAAAAAGCGCGGTTCGTTTGATCTGAACAGTCAGGGCAGGAAACTGGCCGAACATAAACAGTGGAAGACGGAAGATTTGTTTTTTATGAGCCAAGTGTTTTTTGAATTAGGTTTTGTTAAAATGAAAGATGCGGTTGTCTCGGCAGAGGAAAAGCCTGCGAAAAAAGATTTAACTGACTCCTCCTCCTACCAGGAAAAAATGGAGGCGAGAAATGTCGAGCAGGAATTGATGTTTACTCCATTTCCGCAATTAAAAAAACGGCTCCTTTCCTGGCTGCCGGAAAAGGAAGAAACTATATTAGATATTAGGAAGAAGGTAAACCATGGACTTTAAAGATTACATAACAGTGATCGAAGATTTTCCTGAACAGGGAATCCGGTTTAAAGATATTACAACTCTTATGCAGAACGGCCCGGTGTACCGGCAGGCGATCGACAACATGATCGAATTTGCCGGAAAGCATGATGTTGATGTAATTGTTGGACCGGAGGCAAGAGGGTTTGTAGTCGGGTGCCCGGTTGCTTATGCAATGGAAAAAGCATTTGTACCGATCCGCAAAGAAGGCAAGCTGCCACGGGAAACCATTACGGAAGATTACGGCCTGGAATACGGGGAAGCGAGCCTCTCGATTCATACAGACGCCATTAAGCCCGGCCAGCGTGTGCTTATCACCGATGACCTGCTTGCTACTGGAGGCACCGTAAGAGCTACTGTGCAGCTGGTGGAAAAGCTGGGGGGAGTTGTAGCCGGCCTCGCATTTTTTATTGAGCTTTCCTATCTGGATGCAAGAAACAACAAAGAATTGAATGACTACAATATCTATTCTCTAGTCACGTTTGATTAATAAGAATATTTGTCTTAAGCCCCCTGCCAACCAGTGGTTCGGGGGTTATTATTATACCTGGAAGAGTCTGCGGCGGAAAAAAGGCCTGAGGCTTGAAATTAGAGTCAATTAGCGTTATATTTCTTCATATTCAGATATTTATATCCGGTAGGTGTACCGTGTATCTATTATAAGGTGGAAAGGCGAATAAGGGTGATTCCATGACGATTGATGAAGTAATGGAAAAAGCGGGCGTTTATTTATCCGAAGCGAATGTCGCTTTTTTGGATAAAGCTTATCATTATGCAGAAAAAGCCCATCAGGAACAATACCGGAAGTCAGGCGAGCCTTATATCCTGCACCCTATTCAGGTAGCCGGTATTCTAATAGAACTGCAGTTGGATCCTGATACGATCGCAGCTGCTTTTATGCATGATGTGGTTGAAGACACAGAAGTGACCGTCGAAGATCTCGAACGGGAATTTAACAGCGAAGTTGCCATGCTTGTGGACGGCGTCACGAAGCTGAAAAAAATTAAATACAAATCGAAGGAACAGCAGCAGGCGGAAAACCACCGCAAGATGGTGGTCGCAATGGCCAAGGATATCCGGGTGATCCTGATTAAGCTTGCGGACCGCCTGCACAACATGCGGACCCTGAAGCATCTTCCACCGGAAAAACAGCGCCGCATTTCTAATGAAACATTGGAAATTTTTGCCCCGCTTGCTCATCGATTAGGTATTTCCACAATCAAATGGGAGCTTGAGGACACGGCGCTCCGTTACCTCGAGCCCCAGCAGTATTATCGCATTGTGAATTTGATGAAACAAAAGCGTGCCGAACGGGAAGAATACATTGACCAGGTGATTGATAACATTCAGGAAAACGTGAATGATTTAAAAATCAATGCCGAAATGTACGGACGGCCTAAGCATATTTACAGCATTTACCGAAAAATGGTGAAGGATAAAAAGCAGTTTAATGAAATTTATGACCTGCTGGCTGTACGTATTATTGTTGACAGCATTAAAGACTGTTACGCCGTGCTTGGAATCATTCACACCTGTTGGAAGCCGATGCCGGGCCGGTTTAAGGACTATATCGCCATGCCGAAGGCTAATATGTACCAGTCCCTTCATACGACCGTCATCGGGCCGAACGGTGAGCCCCTTGAAGTACAGATACGCTCCAGGGAAATGCACCGTATCGCCGAATTTGGTGTAGCAGCCCATTGGGCGTATAAGGAAGGCAAAGACGCGCAGAACAAACAGTCCCTTGAAGACAAGCTCACCTGGTTCCGTGAAATTCTGGAATGGCAGGATGATACGCCGGACGCCCAGGAGTTTATGGAATCGCTCAAGATCGACTTGTTTTCCGACATGGTATTTGTGTTCACGCCAAAGGGCGATGTCATTGAGCTTCCGAGAGGCTCAGTCCCGATTGATTTCGCCTACCGGATTCATACGGAGATTGGCAACCGGTCGATTGGGGCAAAGGTGAATGGCAAAATGGTGCCGCTCGATCATGAGCTGACTACCGGCGATATTGTGGAAATGCTTACGTCCAAGCATTCCTACGGCCCCAGCCAGGATTGGCTGAAGCTGACGAAAAGCTCTCATGCCAAAAACAAAATTAAGCAGTTTTTCAAAAAAGAACGGCGTGAAGAAAACATTCAAAAAGGCCGTGAAATGGTGGAGCGCGAGCTGCGGGCGCAAAACTACGAGCCAAAAGAGATATTAAACGAAGAGAACCGGCAGGAAACAGCTGACAAATTCAGCTTTTCCAACGATGAAGATATGTTTGCGGCAGTAGGATATAACGGGGTCAGTCCGAAGCAGATCGTTACAAGGCTGACTGACCGGGCCCGCCAGGAGCAGGAGCAGGCCGCTGAACAAAAGTCTGTAGCTGAAGCCGTTAAAGACGTACAGCCTGCAACGCCGACGAGAAAGACTGGTGCCGGAGTTAGAGTGAAAGGCGTCGATAATCTGCTCGTGCGCCTATCGCGGTGCTGTAACCCGGTTCCCGGCGATGAAATTGTAGGCTTTATTACAAAAGGCCGGGGTGTTTCCGTGCACCGTAGCGACTGTCCAAATATTAAAAACGAAGATTCAGAACCACGTCTGTTGTCTGTGGAATGGGAAGGCGCAGCTGAGAAATCGAAAAACTATAATGTAGATATTGAAGTGACCGGCTATGACCGTCGCGGGCTTTTAAACGCTGTACTGCAGGCGGTGACTGAAACGAAAACCAACATGAGTGCTGTCAGCGGCAAAGCAGATAAAAACAAAATGGCTATTATTCACGTAACAGTAAATATCAGCAATACCGATCATCTGCGCCGGGTCGTGGATAAAATTAAGGGACTTCCTGACATTTATTCCGTACGGCGGGTGATGCATTAACGATTTGCAGGAAAGAAAGGGTCGTTCAGCGTGAAAGTGGTACTGCAGAGAAGCAAAGAGGCGGCGTGCCGCGTCGGGGATGAAATAACAGGAGAAATATCTTCAGGACTGGTGCTTTTTGTAGGCATTCACGGAGAAGATACGGAAAAGGACCTGGCGTGGATGGCCGAGAAGGTGAGTAATCTCCGCGTATTTGAAGACGAAGCGGGGAAAATGAACCGGTCTGTGCTCGACGCGGGAGGCCGCGTGTTATCTATTCCTCAGTTTACGCTCTATGGTAATACGCAGAAAGGACGCCGGCCGAACTTTATGGAGGCGGCCCCGCCGGAGCAGGCCAAAGCGTACTACCTCCAGTTTAACGACCTTCTCGCAGAACAAAGTGTTCATGTGGAAACAGGAGTGTTCGGCGCGGATATGGATATATCTCTTACGAATGACGGCCCGGTGACACTCATCCTGGATTCCCCGAAAAGCCAGGGAAATGGTTGACAATCCCCGGGAAGATTCGTAAGATTGTTTTACAGAAGAACAGCTAAAGCCGATGATAAAGAAAGTAAACAGCGCGGCAGACTGCCAGAGAGGAAGGACCTGAGGCTGGAAGTCCTTCTCTTTCTCCCCTGTTGAAAGACACTTTATAGGTTTTATTTCGAACGCTGCCAAGCAGCCGGTAGGAATAAACGTACGCCTTCGTTACAGGCATAAAGTGGAAACGAGTGTCGTTTCAATTAGGGTGGCAACGCGGATCAACCGTCCCTCATGATTCATGAGGGACGGTTTTTTTATGTGGAAAGATTGAACATATTAAGGGAGGAAAGAGCATGGCTTATCGAATTCCAAGAGGAACCCAGGATATACTGCCGGGCGAGTCGGAAAAATGGCAGTTTATTGAACAAAAAATAGACGATATCTGCAGCCGGTTCAACTACAGTGAAATAAGAACCCCTGTTTTTGAACAAACCGAGCTGTTTGCACGGGGAGTGGGGGACTCCACGGATATTGTACAAAAAGAAATGTACACGTTCGAAGACAAAGGCGGAAGACAGCTCACACTCCGCCCGGAAAATACGGCATCTATCGTGCGTTCCTATGTAGAAAACAAAATGTACGGATGGGCTGGACAGCCGGTGAAACTGTATTACACCGGGCCGATGTTTCGCTATGAGCGTCCGCAGTCCGGACGTATGAGGCAGTTTGTGCAATTCGGTGTGGAAGCGATCGGAAGTGCGGATCCTGCGATTGATGCAGAAGTTATCGGACTTGCCATGCAGTTTTATGAAGAAATGAATCTCAAGGGCCTTAAGCTGGTTGTCAACAGCCTTGGGGACAAGGAGAGCCGCACGGCTCACCGTGAGGCGCTTGTTTCTCATTTTGAGCCCCGTATCGGAGAATTCTGCAGTGACTGCCAGGAGCGCCTGCATACCAATCCGCTCCGGATTCTGGACTGCAAAAAGGATAAAGACCACCCGCTGATGGCAGATGCGCCTTCTATTCTTGATCACTTAAATAAAGAGTCAAGCAGCTATTTCAACCAGGTGAAAACAATGCTTGATGAAATGGGCATTCCTTACGAGGTGGATGCGAACCTTGTACGCGGTCTTGATTATTACACCCACACGGCCTTCGAAATTATGATTGAAGGAGAAGGCTTTGGCGCGATTACAACGCTTATGGGCGGTGGCCGCTACAATGGGCTGATTGAGGATATTGGCGGACCGGACACGCCTGGTATCGGCTTTGCGCTTAGCATTGAGCGGCTGCTGATGGCACTCAATACCCAGAACGTTGAACTGCCGGCAGAAAAAAACCTGGACTGCTACATTGTAGCAATGGGAGAAGAAGCCAAAAAGCGCTCCGTTTCCCTGGTGCATGAGCTCCGGAGGGCAGGCGTCAAAGCCGATAAGGATTACATGGACCGTAAAACAAAAGCCCAGTTTAAAGCCGCGGACCGTACAAACAGTACCTTTACCGTGGTCATTGGCGACGATGAGCTGGAAGCAGAAGCAGTTAACATTAAAAATATGGAAACCGGCACGCAGGAAGAAGTGCCGCTGTCGGCATTTATTACTACTATGCAGGAACGTACAGGGAGGAAAGCACAATGATAGGACGGACGCATCATTGCGGAGACATTCAGGAAGCGCTGATAGGCGAAAAGGTAAGATTGAAGGGCTGGGCCCAGACCCGCCGGGACCTGGGCCAGGTGGTATTTATTGATCTCAGGGACCGTTCGGGGATCGTGCAGATAGTAGCGACTCCGGAACAGTCCCAGGAGGCACTGAACGCAGCGGAAAGGGTCCGCAGTGAATACGTGCTCGACGTAGAAGGAATTGTCGTACAGCGCGATGAAGAAACGTACAATGAAAAAATCCCCACCGGAAAGGTGGAAGTCCGGGTTGATAAGCTTTCAATTATGAATGCCTCAAAACCACTGCCGTTTCAGATTGAAGCAGATACTAATGTTTCTGAAGATGTCCGGCTCCGCTACCGCTACCTTGATCTTCGGCGTCCGGACATGCAGGAGACGTTCAAACTCCGTCATCAGACAACCAGGTTTATCCGCCGTTTTCTCGATGACCGTGATTTTTTCGATATGGAAACACCGATGCTCACCAAAAGCACGCCTGAAGGCGCAAGAGACTATCTGGTGCCAAGCCGGGTCCACCCCGGGGAATTTTATGCTCTGCCACAGTCCCCGCAGCTGTTTAAACAGCTTTTAATGGTCTCGGGATTTGAGCGTTATTACCAGATTGTACGTTGTTTCCGGGATGAGGACCTGCGGGCTGACCGGCAGCCAGAATTTACCCAGGTGGACATTGAGACGGCCTTTCTGGACACAGAGGACCTGTTCTCCATGATGGAAACAATGATGGCCGGGCTGTTAAAGGAAACGCGCGGTGTCGACATTGAAACACCATTCCCCCGTATGACGTATTATGAAGCGATGAACCGCTACGGATCCGACAAGCCGGAAACAAGATTTGGCATGGAGCTTGTAGAGCTGACCGATGTTTTGAAGAACAGTGATTTTAAAGTATTCAAAAATGCTGCGGCTTCGGGAGGCATCATTAAAGGACTGAACGTCAAAGGCGTGGCTAACCAGATGTCGCGCAAGGAAATTGACGATCTGGCAGAATTTGTGGCTGCCTACGGGGCGAAAGGGCTTGCCTGGCTGAAGGTAGAGGAAGAGGAACTGAAAGGCCCGGTTGCGAAGTTCTTAAGCGATGAGGAAACAGCATCGCTCCGGGAAGCGATGGGAGCAGAAGCAGAAGATCTACTGTTCTTTGGAGCAGACAGCCACCAGGTGGTTTGGGATTCTCTTGGTGCCCTGCGCCTGAAATTCGGAAAAGAGCTCGACATGATTGACCGCAGCACCTTTAATTTCCTATGGGTCACAGAATTTCCGTTGATGGAATATAACAAAGACGAAGACCGCTATGTAGCGATGCACCATCCATTTACACGGCCGGTGGAGGACGATGCCCACCTGCTTGAAACAAAGCCGGAAGATATCAGAGCCGAGGCTTACGACCTC
This sequence comes from Marinococcus sp. LNHM3E3-2.2, assembly GCF_056034385.1. Lineage (NCBI taxonomy): Bacteria > Bacillati > Bacillota > Bacilli > Caryophanales > Bacillaceae > Marinococcus > Marinococcus sp. LNHM3E3-2.2. Next base: position 41,961 of record NZ_JBQLIC010000009.1, on the reverse strand, counting down.
GTGTTGAATGGTTATGAAATTGGCGGGGGATCGCAGCGTATTTATGAAAAAGATCTGCAGGAGAGAATGTTTACGGCTCTTGGATTTAATAAAGAAGAGGCGAAAGAACAGTTCGATTTTCTTATGGAAGCCTTTGATTACGGTGCACCGCCACACGGTGGCATAGCGTTTGGCCTTGACCGGATTGTCATGATCCTCGCAGGCAGAAATAATCTGAGAGATACGATCGCCTTCCCGAAAACGGCGAGCGCAACCGATCCATTAACTCAGGCGCCTGGGAAAGTCAGCAGCAGACAGCTTGATGAACTTCATCTTAAGCTCGATGTGTTTGAAAAAGACGAGGAAGACGAATAAAAAGCTATAAATGGTCAAGCTGATGAAACTTTTCAACAAAAACACCGGGGTCTGAATTGATCTGAAAAGTGCGGATGCCCTGAATCGTGTGAATGTAAAGAAAACCTATTTTTCCAGGTTCATAGCGGTATGATACGTCGAGCACTTCCTTGAGAGGGTAAGAAATCTCCTGATCGTGGCCGTAGGCGATATGATCTTCTTTCAAGCAAAGAGGGATTTCCACAGGGACCCGTTTTTTCTGAAAATCCTCAATTACGTGTTCTGTATACGTTGCATTAAGCCTGGCTAGTGTTTCTGTCATCATCTGCTCCTTTTAAGGCTCTGGCCACCTTGGAATGTTGTAGTAACGTTCTTGACCGAATTATACGAAAGTGCTAATATATAATCAAACAATGTGAAGAGTCCTGAGGTGTTCGTGAAGCACTGATCGTTTTGAGCCAACACATTCACATTGGGAGCCTGTCGTCTTGTTCTGGAGTACAAGCCTCAATGTTTGGGGAAGTATGAACGAACAAGCAAGGCACCCACCTGCCATGAGCAGGTTCAAAAACAAGTTCGTTTGACGGCACATTGGGACTCTTCCTGTTTTATTTAAATTGTTATGCATCCTCCGGCGCGTGAACAGTGCACCGGAGGTTTTTTACATAAATCCGGCGAAACTGGTGAATTGTTACGGCAGTAAGAGAAACGCAGGTGAACATACATTGAGAAAACTCCGCTCTAAGCTTCTGGTAATCACCTTAATTATAACAGCGCTTCCGCTGTTAATCTTTGGGGTGGTTTTGTTCGAATCCCAGCGTTCAGAAATGGAATCCCAGCTTGAGGGTTCTTTATTTTCGTTGTCCAATAATCTGTCGTTAACGATGGAAAGTGTTCTGTCGGAACGAATGAATGATCTGGATATGATGACGATGAATCCCGTTTTGCAGGATGAGAATGCAGAGCCTTCCGATATACGAAACGAGCTTGAACAAATGGTGGAAGCGGAAAATTTATATATGGGCATTGTTTACATAGATACGAATGGAGATATTGTTACGTCCACCCGGGATGAAGTGATAGGCAAAAACGTCTCCGACCGCGTATGGTACCAGAAGGCACGCGAGGGAAATCCAACGCTTGAAGAAGCGTTTATAGATCCAATTTTAAAGCAGCCAATTATTCCTCTCGCAGGACCGGTGGAAAATGATGCAGGAAATGTGATGGCTGTCATCTCCCCCTCAATTAATGAAAATGCGCTGTGGGAAGTGCTCTGGCAGCGCCTGAATAAAATGGGCGAGCATGAACGTTTTTCCGGTCAGGCCTTTGTCGTTAATAATGAAGGAGAATACATTGCTTACCCGAACTCGGGCTACGTGCTGGAGGAAAGCTTTCTTAAAGAGCAGGGAATGGAAGAAAATTCTATCGAAGAGCTGATCGCGGGGCAGGAGGATCAGCTGATTGAGCACGGAAATGATGTTTCCGTAGTTACCCCGGTGGAGAACGTTGGAAGTCTGGCAAATGAATGGTACGTCGGCTATACGGTACCAAAAAGCGGGTTCTACGCGAATCTCCGGCAGCTTGTCTACAGCTACTTGTTTGTTTTCAGCATTGTTTTGATTATTACGGTATTTGCCGTTTTTAAGCTGTCCAAATACATTGTGCATCCTGTCGAGCGCCTTGCAGAAGCGACAAGCCGTTTTGCAATAGGTAAAAAGGTGTTTCCGCTGCAGACCAATGCCTACGAAGAAGTGGACGTGCTGACTAATACATTTAATCATATGTCAGAACAGCTTGAAGAAAGAGAGCGGGGGCACCGCCAGTCCACGATGATTCTGGAAACGACAGATAACGGGGTAATAGCTGTTTCCAGAGATTTTACGAATATCACCACGTTTAATGCTATGTGTGAAAAGCTGTTTGGACTCGACCGGAAAGAGGCACTCGGACACTCCGTGCAGCAGGTAATGCAAAAATCTGAAGACTTCCGCATGTTCGCACAGGAAATAGAAGCACACCGCCTGAATGACATGCAGCTGGAAATGAAAGAAATCGAAGCCCCAATCAATGGAAAAAACCGTACTTTCTTAGTGAATATGACAGTTCTCCCTCCCGTGGATTCCCGGGAGTCCTCTGAGGGCATTGTACTTATATTTAACGATATTACAGAAAAGAAGGACATGGAAAATGAGCTTGTCCGAAGCGAAAAGCTGAAAATGGTAGGGCAGCTGTCTGCAGGTTTTGCACATGAAATCAGGAACCCACTCACCACTATCAAAGGATTCGTTCAGCTGTTCCGCCAGGCGGCGAAAAAAGAAAAGGATATTCAGCATTACGATTTAGTACTGAACGAAATTGACCGGATGAACAGCATTGTGGAAGATCTGCTTGGTCTTGCCAGACCTACCAGCTCCGGCGATGAACACAGTATTCAGGTGAACAGCCTGCTTGAAGAACTGCTCGAGCTTTACAGCCAGCAGGCTGTAAAAAACAAAACGTTCATTTATACGAATTTTGATGATCTTCCGGAAATCATCGGGGACCGCAAGAAATTATCCCAGGTGTTTGTGAATCTGATCAAAAACGGTCTGGAAGCGATGCCGGACGGAGGCGTGCTGCGGGTGGAAACATCCATGCACTGGACCGGAGAGCCATATTATGAAGTGAAAATAAAGGATACTGGAAGCGGTATGAGTGAAGAGCAGCTGCAGAAAATCGGAAATCCTTTTTATACGACCAAATCAAACGGAACCGGTCTCGGGCTGATGACCGTGTTTCAAATTGTGGAGGATTTTAAAGGAACGCTGGAGGTCGATTCCGCTCCTGGAAGCGGAACCGAATTTAACGTGCGGCTCCCGGCGCAGCTGGCCGGGGAAACGACGAGCAGTGAGAGCCAAAATGTAAATTAAAGACGCCTGTACTTAAGGCGTCTTTTTGGTGTAAACCCCGATTCGACAGGCGGCACAGCAGGCCGCTTATGTTTTCTTCTTTGCTGGTTTGATCTGGTAGTACACGTCCGCCAGGGCTTTTTCAAATTTGCTGTTGTTTTTCGGTTCGTAATACTGCTCGTTTTTAAGCTTGTCTGGCAGGTACTGCTGCGGCACCCATCCCCGCTCGTCATTATGCGGGTACTCGTACTCGCTGCCGCGGCCAAGAGCACCGGCCCCTTTGTAATGGGAGTCCCGGAGATGGGAGGGAATACCTGGCGTGCCTGCTTTCAGCATCGCCTCCCGCGCTGCATCAAGCGCTTTATAAGCGCTGTTTGATTTAGGGGAAAGGCAGAGCTCTATGACGGCATCCGCAAGCGGTATTCTTCCTTCCGGGAAGCCCAGCCGCTCGGCAGCTTCAACAGCAGCAAGGGCCCTCGGACCCGCCTGGGGGTTTGCCAGCCCGATGTCCTCATAGGCAGTGACGATAAGCCGGCGGCCGATGCTGATTAAGTCCCCGGCTTCAATTAAACGGGCGAGGTAATGAAGCGCGGCGTCAGGGTCACTGCCCCGAATGGATTTTTGGAAGGCGGAAAGCACATCGTAATGGTGGTCGCCGTCTTTATCGTGAGTGAAACGCTTCTGTTGAATGCATTCCTCCGCCACCCTTTGAGTAATGCGGATGATTCCGTCATCGTCCGGCTTCGTGCTGAGCACGGCAAGCTCAAGCGCGTTAAGCGCAGCACGCACATCGCCGCCGCCCGCTTCGGCCAGATGCGTGTGTGCCTCCGTGGTTATTTCTGTCTGGTACGCGCCCATCCCATTCTTTGGATCACGGAGACTGCGTTCGATCAGCTGCTTCATTTCTGGTATGGAAAGCGGCAGCACCTCAAATATATGTGTGCGGCTGCGTATTGCCGGGTTAATAGCGTGGTAGGGATTGGCAGTAGTAGCTCCAATCATGATAATCAATCCGCTCTCAAGGTAGGGAAGCAGAAAGTCCTGTTTTGTTTTATCGAGCCGGTGCACTTCGTCCATAATGACAATCAGCTGGTCTGACATTTTGGCTTCCTGCACGGCGAGTTCCATATCCTTTTTATTGTTCATAACGGCGTTCATTTTTTTATAGGCAATATCTGTACTTCCTGCGATGGCAGAGGCGATCGATGTTTTTCCTGTGCCCGGCGGGCCGTATAAAATCATGGAGGAAAGTTTCTTTGTTTCCACCATACGCGCAATCATTTTGCCTTCCCCGAGAATATGCTCCTGGCCGGTGACTTCTTCGATAGAGCCAGGACGCATCCGGTAGGCAAGAGGCTGTTTGGATGACATGTAGTTTCTCCTTTCGTAAACAGTTCACGTTGAAATTGTATCATGTTTTCTCTTATAGGAGGATGAACAGCACACCGCAGTTATGATATACTAACATTAATTCCAACTGTTTTTATCAGCATTAGAAGCTGGGCAGCCAAATGACAAAGCAACTAACCAATCAGCAGAATCATTGAAGATGTAACAGGTACTCACAGGCCTGACAGGAAGGGATGACGGCATTGAAAATTTCAACTAAAGGCAGATACGGACTGACGATTATGATGGCGCTTGCGAGAAAGCATGGGAGCGGCCCTACATCCCTGAAATCCATCGCACGGGATCATAATCTTTCCGAGCATTATTTGGAGCAGCTGATTGCTCCGCTTCGAAACGCCAGCCTCGTGAAGAGTGTGAGGGGGGCCTACGGTGGCTATATGCTTTCTAAAGAACCGGCTGACATAACGGCGGGCGATATTATCCGTGTCCTTGAAGGCCCAATCAGCCCGGTCGAGGTCCTCGATGACGAAGAGCCGGCTAAACGGGACCTATGGCTGAAAATCCGGGATGCTGTGAAGGATGTCCTCGATAGCACTACGCTTGATTATCTGGCGGAGTATCAGGGCGACGAAGAACAGGAAAATTATATGTTTTATATCTAACTCTTGAAGGTATGAAAAGTATACATGCGAAATCTCCACGCCGCATCCGGCATGGAGATTTTTTTATGATAAATTTTTCAGGGGGAATGGCCGTGGCCGTAGAAAATATTATCGTTGTTGTAATCTTTTTACTTATCCAGCTATTCGCAGATAAATTAATATCATCCGAAAAGATCGGTCGTTTCAGCTGGCTGTCATTTTCCGGAGGGGTGGCCGTCGCGTTTATTTTTGTGTACATACTTCCGTATCTGCATGATGAACAAAGCAAATATGGTGAAAGTTCTTTTCGGGGTTTGACGTTTGAGTCGGAATTTTATCTGCTCAGCCTGGTGGGACTTATCATTTACTTTGTTATTCACAATATTGCGGTGCGGGCCTATCATTCTACGAGCAGAGGGGAGGGGCAGTTTTTCTGGATTCAAATTGCCTTTTTTGCCCTGTATAATAGTATGGTCGCCTACACAGTGTTCGGATCCGACGTTCAGGGACTGCAGACAGTTTTTTACGGGGTGGCAATTGGGCTTCATTTTATGGCTATCTCGCATGATCTGCACCGGGAAGATGCGGGCAGGTATAAGCGGGGAAGGTATTATCTGGCAGGAGGTATTTTATTTGGCTGGATATTTGCCATTGTGTTTACGCTGCCGGAAATTGTACTGGCTATTACGTTTGCGGTCATTGCAGGCGCGATGATATTTAATGTGCTGAAAAAAGAAATGCCGACAGAAGAATCCGCTCATCTGCCGACCTTTTTATGGGCAGCATTCATCTATACTGTCGTAACAGAAATATTGAAGCTGCTGTTTAATTGGTAAGCGCGGCTGCATATAAAAAAGCAAACATTTCTAATTAAAGATCGTATTTAAGCGCAAGCTCGGCCGCCCGTAGCCGGGTATCGACCGTTTGATGCTCTTCAAGCATCTCCCTGACCGTTTCAATCGCTTTGCCCTTCAGCACACCGCCGCTGATAAACGCTACATCAAAAATGATTTCATTCAGCACATCGAGGTGGTGGGTTAAGTCTGTGATGGTTTTTGGCGAGCGGAGGGAGGCCTGCAGCTCTTTACTGAAATCATTGCGGTTAAGCGGCTCTTTGTTGAAAAACCAGCTGACGGTCTTCTGATGGGGATAGCCGAGGCCCTTTTTCTGGTTATCAACGTTTGGGACATAAATGTACTGCGAGGTGACCGTGCAGAAATATACGTCACGGTTGTTGTCGTCCGGCACAATCACGAGGTCGTCCAGTTTCATCTGGGAAATAAAATTGTACACATTCGTGGCTCCCTCATCCATATCAAAGCGGGCCAGTTCCTTTTTGATTTTTTCATAGCTGAGGCCATTCAGGGATTTTCCGATGGAATATCCAATAGCGATAAAATCATACTCTAAAAAATTATGCAGCTGGTTGGTGCCGTTAGGTAAAGGCCGGAGCATCCAAACATTTTTCACTCACACATCCCGCACTTTCATAAAATAATAGGAAACAAAATACATATTACACGGGAAACGAAAGCGCAGGCAAGGAAATAGACAAAAAAACTCCTATTTGTTAATGTAAAAAATAATGTTATTCCGATTATATGAAATAACTCCATTAGGAGGAGAAGAAATATGCCCGCTATATATGCAGATCATGCGGCCACTACGCCGCTTCATCCAGAAGTGGCTGAAGCTATGATCGATTCTATGAAAAAGCCGGCAGGAAACCCTTCGAGTGTCCACGAGTACGGCCGCGGGGCCAGGAAAAGACTCGACGGGGCCCGCCGTACGGTAGCGTCATCTATAAATGCAAGTCCGAAAGAGATTGTATGGACGAGCGGAGGCACAGAAAGTAACAACCTGGCGCTCCGCGGTTTTATGCATGCCAACCAGGAAAAAGGAAACCACCTGGTGACAAGTGCCATTGAGCACCATGCTGTATTGCATACGGCTCAGGCGCTTGAGAAAGAAGGATTTCAGGTCACATACGTACACCCCGACGAGCAGGGCATCGTTTCGGTGGAAAAAATTATGGCAGCAGTGACTGAGAAGACGGTACTGGTTTCATTAATGTATGTGAACAATGAAACAGGAGTGGTCCAGCCTGTCCATGAAGCTGCTGAAAAGCTTTCGGAAAAAGGTGTTGCCTTCCATACTGATATGGTGCAGGCCTATGGACAGCTGCCGTTTGACGTAAAAGAAACACCGGTAACGATGGCAACCATGACGGCTCATAAAATTAACGGTCCTGCAGGAGCAGGAGGTTTATTCGTTCGTCAGGGCACCAAAATTCGTCCGGAATTGACGGGCGGGGAACAGGAAAGAAAACGCCGGGCAGGCACGGAAAACGTAGCCGCCGTCGAAGGTTTTGCCAAAGCCGCTGAGCTGCAGATGAACAGTCTGGAGAAACGCCGGCAGGAGCTGGAATCGCTCAGTGCGGCATTTTTAGCTGAGCTTGACCGCAGCGGGGTCTTTTATCAAATTAACGGCGGGCATGCAGAAAAAAGTCCGCATATTTTAAATGTGTATTTCCCAGGAATTCAGCTCGAATCATTTCTTGTGCAGATGGATATGGAAGGCGTAGCCGTTTCAAGCGGTTCGGCATGCACTGCCGGGACTGTAGAACCGTCTCACGTCCTTGAAGCAATGTACGGCAAAGACGCACGTATCTATGAATCCGTCCGGTTCAGCTTTGGGTACGGAAACACCGTGGCAGATATGAAAACCACGGCGCAGGCAGCTGCGAAAATAAGCCGGAAAATGAAGGAAAAGGAGGCTTTGAAATGACCAATGAAGAGACACGGATTGTGGTAGGAATGTCCGGGGGAGTGGACTCCTCCGTTACGGCCGCTCTATTAAAAGAGCAGGGCTATGAAGTGATAGGTATTTTCATGAAAAACTGGGATGATACAGATGAGTCGGGAATGTGTACGGCAACGGAAGACTATGAAGACGTAATTGCGGTATGCAACCAATTAGACATCCCCTATTACGCTGTGAATTTTGAAAAAGAATACTGGGACCGGGTCTTTACGTACTTTCTGGAAGAATACAAAGCCGGCCGTACCCCGAATCCTGACGTGATGTGCAACAAAGAAATTAAGTTCCGTGCGTTTATCGACCACGCGTTTAATCTCGGGGCAGACTACGTCGCGACCGGGCACTATGCACGCGTGGACCATACCGGGAGCGGAACGTATCTTCTGCGCGGCGTGGACAGCAACAAGGACCAGACGTATTTTTTGAATCAGTTAAGCGAAGAGCAGCTGAGCCGTGTGCTGTTTCCACTCGGAGAGTATGACAAATCCGAAGTCCGGAAAATGGCGGAAGAGCGGGACCTTGAAACGGCTGGAAAGAAAGACAGCACCGGGATCTGCTTCATTGGAGAGCGGAATTTCAAGGATTTCCTGCAGGAGTATCTTCCAGCCCAGCCGGGCGACATGGAGAGCCCTGAAGGAGAAGTGAAGGGCCGCCACGACGGGCTGATGTACTACACGCTCGGCCAGCGCCAGGGGCTTGGTATCGGCGGCTCCGGGGAACCATGGTTTGTCGTGGATAAAGACATGGAACGTAACGTTCTGATTGTCGGACAGGGCGGCAATCATAAGCGATTGTATTCCGAGCAGCTGACTGCCTCTGAGCCTAACTGGATTCATGAGCCGGAAGCCTTTCCATTTTCCTGCACTGCGAAATTCCGGTACCGCCAGAAAGACCAGGGCGTTACCGTCCATCAAAAAACAAATGGAGAACTGCTCGTAGAGTTTGATGAACCGCAGCGCGCAGTGACTCCGGGACAGGCTGTAGTCTTTTATGACGGGGATGTGTGTCTTGGAGGTGCAACAATAGAAGAAGCGATGATGAAGGAAAGCGTTGCAACGTAACGTTTTCCTTTTTCTTGGTTCTTGCTGTTTGCCGGTAAGGCTTTTCAATCACCCGGGATCGTGAAATAATACAGAAACAAGACATGAAAAGGATGATAGTATGGATAAAAATCAGCAGGCAATGGAGCATTTGCAAAACGGGGATTTTGAAGAAGCAGCAAGGCTTTTGAATGAGCAGATGGAATCGGAACCGAATGACCCTGTCGCGTACATAAACTTCGGTAATCTGCTTGCAGAAGCCGGTGAAGATGATAAAGCCATCCGTTTTTTCACGAAAGCACTGCAGATTGATGAAACAGCAGCCACAGCCTACTACGGGGCTGGGAATGTATTATATAACCGGGAAGAGTACGCTGAGGCCATTACGATGTACAAAGGAGCCCAGCAGCAGGGACTTGAAGACTCTAGTCTGTTTTTCATGCTCGGACTGAGCTACCTGCAGTCCGACCGTCTTCCGTATGCGATTGCTAATTTCAAGCGCTCGGTGGAGCTCGACGAATCGGATGCCGAAGCCAGATATTATTACGCCCTGTCGCTTGCCCAGCAGGAGGAAGTTGATCAGGCGGAAGCAGAATTTAAAAAAGTGGTGGAGCAGGATCCGGATCATGCCGATGCCCACTATAATCTGGGAGTGGCTGCTCTGTTTAATGAACGGGCGGAGGAAGCTCTCAGCTTCTTCGAGAAAGCACTTGAAGCAGAGCCTGAACACGCATTGGCAGAGAACGGCAGACAGCAGGTTCAACAGCTGCTAAGCGAAAAGTGAGGTTGTGCTATGGAGAACGGACACGATGAACAGGAACTGCTCGAGCCCTACGTCCTCGGAACGGTGCAGCACGTTATATTTCGGAATGAAGAAAATGGCTACACAGTAGCGAAAGTGAAAATTAAAGAATCGATACCTGCCTTTGAAGAAAGTACAACGACCATCGTCGGCATTCTTCCAACGGTGGAGGCAAATGAACGGTATCGTTTTAACGGCGAGATTAAACAGCATCCGCGGTTTGGCACCCAGTATCAGGTCATCTCTTATCAAAAGGAAATACCGACCGAACGCTCAGCGTTAATCGACTATTTATCGAGTGACCGCTTCCCGTACATCGGGCCAAAGACAGCGGAAAAATTGGTCGACCGCTTTGGGGCCAAAGTAATTGATGAGGTTCTCGAGCGCCCGGAAGCCCTCGAAAAAATTCCCGGACTGAATGAAGAGAAACGCAGACAAATCCGCACCGCCATGCTCGAAAATCAGGGCATGGAGCATGCGATGACGCTTCTTGTACGATACGGATTCGGTACGGATCTTGGCGTGAAAATATACAATCAGTACCGCGAACGGACCCTTGATATTATTCAGCATGATCCCTACCAGCTCGTCTGGGATGTGGAAGGGGTCGGCTTTACAAAAGCGGACCGGCTCGGAGAAAACACCGGCATCCAAAAAAATGACCCAAGCCGTCTGAAGGCGGGAGTGCTGTTTGAACTGTATGAACGGACGATGCAGGACGGCCATGTGTATATCCCGAAGCAGCAGCTTCTTGACAGCGCAGAGCAGCTGCTTGCCGACCCTGCCGTTACTATTGATCAGCAGGAGCTGAAGCTCGTCCTGCAGGAGCTTGTAAATGAAGAACGGGTGCGTATTGACGATGATCGTGTTTATATCGCCTCTTTATATTTTGCGGAAAAAGGGTTTGCTGGCAGGGTGCATAAACTGCAGGAAGAAGCGGAAGAAAAAGAATATTCCCAGGCGGACCTGCTGCAGGCTCTCGGAGAAGTAGAAGAAAAGTTTGATATTGAGTATGCCGAACAGCAGAAGGAAGCAATCCAGACGGCTATGGAAGAGCCGGTAATGCTGCTTACAGGCGGACCGGGGACCGGAAAGACCACGATCATCCGGGCTATTGTGGAAGTGTACGCCTCGCTCTATGATGTTTCTCTGGACCCTTCCGAATATTCAGGCAAGAAGCCCTTCCCTGTACTGCTTGCTGCCCCGACCGGCCGGGCGGCGAAGCGGATGAAGGAGTCCACCGGCCTGCGTGCAGTGACAATTCATAAACTGCTCGGGTTTAGCGGGGAAGGAGAAAACGAGCTGTTTGAAAAGGATGAATATGAGCCTCTCGAAGGGGAGCTGCTGATTGTCGATGAAGTATCGATGGTGGACATGTGGCTGGCCAATCAGCTGATCCGTGCGGTCCCGAAAGGAATGAAGGTCGTGTTCGTTGGGGATGAGGATCAGCTTCCTTCGGTAGGGCCGGGCCAGGTGCTTGGAGATTTGCTTGAAGCCGGTACTATACCGACTGTAAGCTTGTCGGTTGTGTACAGGCAGACGAATCAGTCCTCGATTGTAGAGCTGGCCCATGCAATGAAGGAGGGCGGGCTGCCGGACGATTTTGAACAGCCGTTTGAAGACCGGCGGTTTTTCCCATGCACGAAAACTCAGGTTGCCGATGTGGTGGAGAAAACGTGTGCCGGTGCCATTCGCAAGGGCTACGATCCGATGGATATTCAGGTGCTTGCCCCGATGTACCGGGGAGAGGCAGGAATTCACGCCTTGAATGAACGGCTGCAGGAAATGTTTAACCCCCGGACGCCTCAAAAACGAAGTGTAACCTTCGGAGACGCTGTTTACCAGAAGGATGATATCGTTCTTCAGCTTGTAAACAACGGCGAGGAAGGTATATATAACGGGGACAAAGGTGTACTCGAAACGGTCTTTGAAGCAAAAGAAACTGTTGATAAAGAAATGCAGATTGTGTTTTCCTTTGACGAAAAGGAAGTCAGCTACACACGCCAGGATCTTAAACAAATCACTCTTGCCTACTGCACTTCTATTCACAAGGCGCAGGGAAGTGAATTTCCCATCGTAGTCGTACCGATGCTGATGTCCTACCGGCGGATGCTGCGCCGTAATTTATTGTACACAGCGATCACACGGGCAAAGGACTATTTAATTCTCTGCGGGGAAAAAGAAGCATTTATGTATGCCGTAAAGCAGGAGTCAAAAAATGAACGCTATTCGCATCTTCGGGAACGCCTGAAGAACCGGGAGGAAGATCCGGAGGAGCAGGCTTGACAGAAAATACGGTTTCCTATATAACTGAAACAGAATAACAAAAACAGTGATGGAACGAGTACGGTGGATATATTCTCACAGAGACCGGCAGCAGCGGCTGAAACTGCCGGAGAACAACCCGCCCGAACGCTGCTCCGGAGTGCAGGCAAACCCTGCCGGATCATCCACGTTACGGATGCTGAGTTGGCCGTGTTTTTTTATGCGGCAACCAGGGTGGTAACGCGAGTACACTCGTCCCTGTTTTCAGGGGCGGGTTTTTTTATTGAGATTTAAACGAAATGAAAACTCACGGGAGGCTGATCAATAATGCCAGCATTAACATCTACTGAAGTCCGGCGGCGCTTTTTAAACTTTTTTGAGGAAAAAGGACATACAATTGAGCCGAGCGCCTCGCTCGTTCCGCATGAGGATCCGACGCTTTTATGGATCAACAGCGGGGTAGCTACGATGAAAAAATACTTTGATGGACGGGTGATTCCTGAAAATCCGAGACTTGCGAATGCGCAAAAGTCCATCCGGACCAACGATATTGAAAACGTTGGAAGAACGACGCGCCATCACACATTTTTTGAAATGCTCGGAAATTTCTCGATTGGCGACTATTTTAAAAAAGAAGCTATCGAATGGGCATGGGAATTTTTAACGTCAGAGCGCTGGATAGGCTTTGATGAAAATAGGCTGTCGGTTACCGTTCATCCGGAGGATGACGAAGCATACCAGTACTGGAGAGAAATTATCGGCCTTCCAGAAGAACGGGTTATCCGTCTCGAAGAAAACTTTTGGGATATCGGCCAGGGACCGAGCGGGCCAAATACGGAAATCTTTTATGACCGTGGAGACAGCTGGGGAGATGATCCCCGGGATCCTGAGATGTATCCGGGAGGAGAAAATGAGCGTTATTTAGAGGTATGGAATCTCGTATTTTCCCAGTTTAATCATAACGCTGATGATACGTACACCCCTCTTCCAAAGAAAAACATTGATACTGGCATGGGGCTTGAACGGCTAGTCACCCTCGTTCAGGACGTGCCGACCAATTTTGACACCGATCTTTTCCGGCCGATAATCCGAAAGGTAGAAGAAGTATCCGGAAGAACGTACGGGGAAAATGAAGAGCAGGACATTGCTTTTCGTCTGATTGCCGATCACGTCCGGACTGTCAGTTTCTCCATCGGGGATGGGGCCCTCCCGTCCAATGAAGGACGCGGATACATTCTGCGCCGTCTGCTCCGCCGTGCGGTACGCTATGCCGGCTGGCTCGGTCAGGAGGAGCCGTTCATGCACAGACTGATAGGTGTCGTGGGCGAAATTATGGAAGACTATTATCCAGAAGTCCGCGAAAAGCAGTCCTTTATTGAACGTGTGGTAAAAACCGAAGAAGAACGTTTTCATGAAACGCTGACCGACGGGCTGAAAATGCTGAGGCAGGTAACAGAAAAAGCCCGTAATAAAGGTGAAACAGTGATTTCCGGTAAAGATGTTTTCCGCCTGTATGATACGTACGGCTTCCCGCCTGATTTAACGGCAGAATACGTAGTAGACGAAGGATTCGCGGTAGACAATGAAGAATTCGAAGTGGAAATGGAGGCCCAGCGGAGCCGGGCCCGTGCGGCGAGAAAAGACAGCGGTTCGATGCAGACTCAGGAGTCACTTCTGACAGATATCGACACAGAGAGCACATTTGTCGGCTACGAGCATTTTGACGTGGAAACAAGCGTTCAGACGCTGATTCACAATAAAGAACTCGTGGATACGGTCGGCGCCGGAGAACAGGTGCAGTTTATCCTGGAAAAAACCCCGTTTTATGCGGAAAGCGGCGGCCAGGTGGCAGACCGCGGCACGATCGTAAATGAAGCCGCAGGAATGGAAGCGGTAGTGGAAGATGTCCAGAAAGCTCCGAACGGCCAGCATCTTCATACGGCACGAATTGAAAAAGGCTCGCTTCGCAAGGGAATGCATGTAAGAGCGTCCATCGAAGAAAATACGAGAAGAAGTATTATTAAAAACCATACGGCGACCCACCTGCTGCATCAGGCTCTTAAAGATGTGCTGGGTGAGCATGTCAATCAGGCAGGGTCGATTGTGACAGATAACCGCCTCCGTTTTGACTTTTCCCATTTCGGACAGGTCACCGAGGAGGAAATAAAGCGGATCGAGCACCTTGTAAACGAAAAAGTGTGGTCCAACGTGTCGGTGCTGATTGAAGAAAAAGGAATCAATGAAGCGAAGCAGATGGGGGCCACTGCATTATTTGGTGAAAAATACGGGGAAAGAGTTCGCGTAGTACAGATCGGCGACTACAGCGTTGAACTGTGCGGCGGCTGCCATGTCGGCAGCACCTCCGAAGTCGGGGTGTTCAAGATTACAGGAGAATCCGGAATTGGCGCCGGTACCCGCCGCATCGAAGCTGTTACCGGCCAGTATGCGTATGAATACTTTGAAAGCAGAATGCAGCTGCTTGAAGAAACAGGCAGCATCATCCGGGCCCGTGCCATCGAAGATATTCCGCAGCGTGCAGAAGCTTTGCAGGAGCAGATTAGAAGCCTTCAAAAGGAAAATGAATCGCTGTCGCAGAAGCTGAGTAATCTTGAGGCCGGGGATCTTGCAGACGCGGCAGAAGAAATAAACGGTATTCCGGTGATTGCCAAAGAACTTCCAGGAGCAGATAAAGATACACTGCGGCAGACGGTGGATGAACTCAAACAGAAGCTTGGAAGCGGTATTGTCGTGCTTGGAACGTCGGAAGGGGAAAAAGTACAGCTTATTGCCGGAGTAACGAAAGATCTTACTGAACGGTACAAAGCAGGAGATATTGTGAAAAAAGCAGCGGAAGTATGCGGAGGCGGCGGAGGCGGCCGCCCGGATATGGCTCAGGCAGGAGGGAAACAGCCTGAGAAGCTTGGGGAAGCGTTAGAAGAAGCGAAGAACTTTATCTTAACCCTTTCCTAAACACCCCTATCTCATGTACAATATAATCGTCTATACAGTAATCGTATTAATTACCACAGTATAGGAAGGGAGCTTCTCCTCCCTTCTGCTTTTTATGAAATGATCTTTCGTGAAAAGTCATCCGAGGAGGTGGAGGAATTGGATACGAACGACCGGACCGTACGTTTTAACCGAGAAGAAGATTCTTCCGACCCGAAGGCCGAAGAAGTTCTGCTCAGCGTGTATGAAGCGCTTGAGGAAAAAGGGTATAATCCAATCAACCAAATCGTGGGATATTTGCTTTCAGGCGATCCGGCCTATATCCCCCGTCATAAAGAAGCAAGAACGATCATCCGCCAGCTCGAGCGGGATGAATTAATTGAAGAATTAATTCGACACTATTTGAAGGATCACCAATCATCCTCGTGAAAAGAGCGCTTGGTATCGATGTCGGAAAGAAAAGAATCGGGATTGCCATCTCCGACGCGCTGGGCTGGACAGCCCAGGGTGTAGAAACGATTCATTTAAAAACGACAGAGCCGGACGAAGCTTTTCCGCGTATTCTTGAGCTGGTTAAAGAAAATGAAATCGAGCAGCTTGTAGTCGGCCTTCCTAAAAATATGGACGGAACGATTGGGGGCAGGGGGAAGGAATGTCAGGCATTCGCAGAGAATCTTGAAGAATTTTCCTCACTGCCTGTAGCCTTGTATGATGAGCGATTGACAACGAAGGCGGCAGAACGCACACTGTTACAAGCAGATGTCAGCAGAAAAAAGCGCAAAAAAGTCGTAGATAAAATGGCAGCTGTGATGATTTTGCAGAGTTATTTGGACCATCAATCAAACTTATAGCAAAGAGGTGAAATAAAATGGCTGAAGAAGAAGAAAAAGAAAGAATTGTCATACCCGATGAGGATGGCAATGAACATTTATTTGACATCCTGTTTACATTCGACGCAGATGAGAGTGAGCAGTCCTACATTGTAGTGGTTCCATCAAGTGAAGCTGACAATGACGAAGTAGAGGTTTTTGCTTTCCGCTATGAGGAAGAAGGCGAAGGGGACGAGTCGGATATAAACCTTTTCCCAATCGAATCTGACGAAGAATGGGAAATGGTCGAAGAAATGGTGAACACTTACAGTGCTAACGAGATGGAGTAGAACCTGTTCTAACCGTAAAGGAAGCACACCGGATCTTCTTCCGGTGTTTTTCTTTATCATTATATCTGCCCTGCAGCTAAGTGAGGCAGTTAAGAGGAGAACATCCATTCATGAAAACGCTCATATATTCATATGCCGGGCGCCGCACTTCTAAAAAGAAAAAAGGAAAGGCGGCACTTTATTTCCTGGGGGCAATATTTTTGATGAGTGCCGCTTCGGCTCTCATATATGTGCTGTACATGCTTTTTCCGGCAGCGGAAAATGACGGGGAAAAACAAACCGTCGTTATTGAACAGGGCGCCTCCACGGAAGCTGCGGCTGAGTATTTGGAAAAGCAGCAGCTGATCAGAAACTCTGTTGTGTTTCAATACTACAGTTACTTACGGCCGGACAGCCTGAAAGCCGGTACATACCGGCTATCTGCTTCGATGAGTGCCGTAGAAATTGCCCGTACACTTGAAGCCGGGCAGCAGGCACAGGAACCGGTAGTTTCCATCACTATTCCGGAAGGCCGGTCTCTGGAGCAGATAGCACGAATCAGTGCGAAGAATGCTGATTTTTCAGAAGAAAAGTTTATGGAAACCGTCACCGATGAGGCGTTCATTCGTTCCCTAAGTGAATCTTATTCATTTATCAGGGAGTCAAATAATGAAAATGGCGTGCGCTACACACTGGAAGGTTATTTATCCCCACAGACGTATGAATATTATGGTGACTCCCCGGGTACCGAAGCAGTAGTGAAGGATATGATTGAACGAACAAACGAAACTATGGTAGAATTTTCGAATCAAATCACTAACAGCCCATGGACTGCCCGTGAAATATGGACCATTGCTTCTATTATAGAACGGGAGGCGGGACGGGCAGAGGACCGGGCTCCGATTGCCGGAGTGATCGAAAACCGGCTTGGGAAAAATATGCGTCTTGAGATGGATCCTACGGTGGCATATGCGCTCGGTGAACACAGGCTTCGTACTTCCTTCAATGACTTGCAGGTGACTTCGCCGTACAATACCTACCGAAACCGGGGCCTGCCGCCTGGGCCAATTGCAAGCCCGGGTATACAGTCGATCGAGGCAGCTTTGAATCCTGAAAATACGGAGGCGTTATATTTTTATGCCCGCCCGAACGGAGAAGTTATTTACAATGAAACGTACGAGCAGCATACACGCACCCAGAGAAAGTATGAAAGCGAATGGGAGAATCAATAGCTAAGAAAGCGGGCGAAAAAATGCCGGACATAAACAACCACTTTTATGAGTACCGGAAAGAGTTGGGTATCGGGCCGCCGACGTGGTTTGAAGAAATGATTGAAGAAGCGGAACGCGACCGTGTGCCGGTTATGGATGAAGAGGCCCTGCAGTTTATGATCGAACTTCTTCAGTTAAAAAGACCGGCATCGGTTCTCGAGATTGGCACGGCGATTGGTTATTCTGCTTTGCGAATGGCAGCTGCCCTTCCCGAAACGTCCATAGTATCGGTGGAAAAAGACGAAGAACGCTACAGGCGTGCAGCTTATTACCGGGCTAAAAGCCCCTGGCAGGAGCAGACTACGTTTGTTCTTGGTGATGCTTTAAACCTGCAGGAAGAATTTTCAGAAAAAACGACGTTTGATGCGGTATTTATAGACGCTTCCAAAGGCCAGTACCAGCGGTATTTTCAATTGTGCGAGCAGCTGCTGGCTCCAGGAGGGCTTATTATTAGTGATAACGTTTTATTCCGCGGTTTGGTCGCTGACCCGAAAGCAGATATACCTGAACGATTACAGCCGATGGTGCAAAAAATTCGGGCGTACAACCGCTGGCTGGTGGAAAGAAAAGACTTTCACACCAATATTTTCTCTGTCGGTGACGGCGTGGCAGTAAGTGTTCTGCTTCCGGAAGCAGCCGGTAGTATAACGTAAAATACTATAAAAATAAGCCGAAATATGATACATTTTTATACTGAATAGAGGAGTGAAAATATGCCAGAAGAAAAACAGCATTTTATGACAGAAGAAGGCAGAAAGAAGCTTGAAGAGGAACTGGAATATTTAAAAACGGAGCGGCGCCAGGAAGTCGTAGAGCGCATAAAAATTGCAAGAAGCTTTGGCGATTTGTCCGAAAACTCGGAGTATGATGCTGCCAAAGATGAGCAGGCCTTTGTAGAAGGACGCGTAAGCCAGATTGAGCAGATGCTCAAAAATGCTGCTATCATTGAAGAAGACACAGGTAATAACTCCGTAGTGTCGCTCGGAAAATCAGTACGGTTTAAAGAACTGCCAAACGGCGATGAAGAAAGCTATACGATTGTTGGAAGTGCAGAATCTGATCCGCTGGAAGGAAAAATTTCCAACGATTCCCCAATGGCCCAAAGTCTGCTCGGACGCCAGATTGGTGAACAGGTGACGGTTTCGACACCGGGCGGGGACATTGAAGTCGAGATTATTGAAATCGCCTAAAAGCCGTTCGGCAGCAATGAAAATTTAAGCACAGCGCCCTGCTTTGAGGATGTAAATCATAGGTCTATATTCCCTCGTTTTCCGAAAATATTTCCTTTATGATAAGACATGTTACGTTCTCTCTGCAGGGCGTGTTTTTGTACTACAAAAGCAATACATATGATAGGGGCAGGTGACTCATAAGATGTCGAACAACAATTATAACGACGACTCCGGCTCGCGCTTTCAAAAGAAAAGAAAAAAGCGGATGAATAATGTTTTAAATGCTGCTATTGGTATTGTAGCAGTCCTCATTCTGTTCTTTGGGATTCTGTTATTGTTTTTTAACAATAATAATGAACAGGCTGAAGATAACGGGGAAGAGATGGCAGATTCAACTAATACCGAAGAAGAGCAGAATGAAAGCGGACCGGAGGACAACCCGGACACTTCTTCTACAGAAGAAACCCCGGAAAACAATGCAGATGAAGAAGGTACAGAAGAAGAAACTTCAGAAGAAGCAGAAGAAACCTCTGAATCTGATTCTTCCTCTGAGTCCGATTCTTCTACAGAAGAAGATCCGGCTGCTTTTTCAAACGATGAAGCCGAAAATGACTCCTCTGAGGAAAGCACGACCAGTGAAGACTCGTCAGAAGAAGAGAACAGCAGTACTTCCGACTCGGAAGGCAGTGACAGTGCTGATACGGAAACGACTCAGGAAGACGGAGAATACGAACCGGTGGGCACTGAACAGGAAAGCTTTCAGGCTGACTTTACGCAAGGCGGTCAGAACTGGGAAGAAATGGAGAACGCTGTAGAAGCAGCCACTGGGCTTAGATCGACAGAAGGTAACAGCACAGTGCTCTGGAGACTCGAAAACGGAGGATCGCAGGATACGGCAAGAGCGGTTATCAGTGAGGACGCCAGCAGTGAAAACCCATACGAAGTACGCATGGAATGGGTGGACGGCGAAGGCTGGAAACCAACAAGCGTAGAGCGTCTTGACAGTAACCCGTACAACTAAAGAAAAACCGGCTTTCCTTGGGGAGGCCGGTTTTTCTTTATATTATTCTGATGAAATTAAGGGGTGGGGACAGCGCGGAAATGAACGACAGCGGTGTAAATTGAACGCCCGTTCTCTGAACGGGTGTGCACATGGTGCTGCACGTGATGAACCCCGAGCATCAGAGCTTCGTTTTGTTCGATCTTTTTTTGAATATCTGCTTCAAGCTGTTCAAGGGACGACGATTCAAAAAATTCGACCTTGTCCCGGATTGTTTGCAGGTTTAAGGACATATGTATTCTCCTTTGCGTTATAATGTACAGGGTAGTTTTACCAGTAATAATAATTGTAAATGATAAAGGTGGGTCCGCCAATGCGTTTAGGCATTATTGGAGCAATGGAAGAAGAAGTTGAATATTTAAAAAGCTTAATGGTAGATATAGAAGAAAAAGAAACCGGCGGCTGCTTTTTTTCTTTTGGGCGCTTAAATGGCCATGAGGTAATTCTTTTGCAGTCGGGTATTGGAAAAGTGAATGCCGCTATCGCCACCTCGCTTTTAATCGGGCTGTACAAGCCCGAAGCTGTAATTAACACAGGCTCAGCCGGAGGATTCAACCCGGACCTTTCTGTTGGCGATGTGGTGATATCCACAGAGGTGCGTTATAACGACGTGGATGCGACAGTGTTCGGATATGAATTCGGGCAGGTGCCAAATATGCCGGCAGCTTATCCTGCAAGCCGTGAATGGATAGAGAAAGCAGAAGCCGCCGCTTTGCAGGTGGACTTGAATACGCGGACGGGGCTGATTTTGTCCGGAGATTCGTTTATGAGTAAGACGGAGCAGGTGGACGCCTTAAAAGCTCATTTTGACGAACCTCAGTGTGCGGAAATGGAAGCAGGGGCAATTGCCCAGGTATGCTATCGGTTTTCCTGCCCATTTGTAGTTATCCGTTCGCTCAGCGATATTGCAGGCAAAGAAGCAAAGCAGTCCTACGATGAATTTTTAAAGCATGCTTCGAAGCAGTCAGCTGACATGGTTATTGCTCTTTTGGCCCAGGCATAAATCCATCGGAAAAGTGGTTAACGAAGAAGAGATACGGTGTGGCGGATAATTTGAGCCGTCAGCCCCCAAATAACAATATCCTGATAATGATACACAAACTGGGGCAGCGTTGTAGTGTTTGTCCGGTACGTTTCTTCATTTGGTATTAATGAAGTAGGAAACGTGTCTGAAAAACGCATGCCCATGTATACATTATGCTTTTCGGGTTCGTTCTTTAAAAAGAAATCAAGCGGCACGGTGAACAGTTCATCCACCTCCGACGTATTAGGTGAAAAATCACCGGCATAGTCAACTTCTCCAATATAAGGATAGACTATTCGCTGAAACGGCTGGACAACAACGTCCAAAGCTCCCCATACATCCATCGCTTGAGAGGGGATACCGGTTTCTTCTTCGAATTCCCGAAGTCCTGCAGCAAGAGGAGTAGGATCAGAGGCATCGATTTTTCCGCCCGGAAAACATATTTCTCCCGGCTGGGACTGCAGCGACCATGCTCTGCGCTCAAACATTAAATGATATTCATCGTGCAATGAAAGCAGGGGTACTACTACCGCTGCTTTTCGCATATGCTCTTCGCCCATTATAGCGGCGGAACGGGTGCGAATTCTATTTTTCCAATACCGGGCATTGTTCATAGTATCCTCCTTCTGGGGTATCATTGTTTTTTCTTCTTTCGAATGTGGTATATATATTTACAGGTACTACATTACAGGAGGGATCAAGATGTCAGAATCAGAACGTCTTAAAAATAAAGTAAAAAAAGAAAAAAAGCAGGAACCGGATAAAAAGCCGGGAAATGAAGAGCCGCCAACGAGCAGTGAAGATCCAATTCCGCTGGCAGATATGAAATACGAAGAAGAAGAAAACAGAAAAAAACACCATACTAAGAAGCGCTCCGGCAGTGAAGACAAAGATGGATGACGCTGGCCGGCGCGTAAATGAAATCCCGCTTCTACTGAAGCGGGATCATTTTATGCTGCACAGCGCCAAAAAACTGGAATATTATTTTTCGATATAATGGTTAAACCAGTCGATCATATGAACCAGCCGTTCAATCCTCAGAGCGGGAGGGCCGGAGCGGCTCAGTTCATGATTGGCTCCTGGAAAACGGAGAAAGGAGACCGTTTTGTTTAAATATTTCATGTTAATAAACAATTGTTCCGCCTGTTCAATCGGACAGCGGTAATCGTTTTCGCTGTGCATGATCAGCAAAGGCGTATGGATATCTTTGACGTAGCGGAGAGGAGAATGGTGCCAAAGCTTTTCCGGATCCTGATGGAGCGGTACGCCGATCTCCCAGTCTGTAAAGAAAAAGCCGATATCACTCACCCCGTAAAAGCTGAGCCAGTTTGAAATGGAACGCTGGGTAACGGCTGCTTTAAAGCGGTCGGTGTGGCTGATCATCCAGTTTGTCATAAAGCCGCCATAGCTTCCACCGGTCACACCCAGCCGATTACGGTCGACGAACTCATAGCTGTCGACTGCATAGTCCAGAATCGCGAGCAGATCCCCGAAATCCTTCCCGCCATAGTCTCGGCGGCAGGCGTCGGCGAAAGCCTGGCCATAGCCGTGGCTTCCCCGTGGATTGCTGAACAGGACACCGTAGCCCTCCGCGGCAAGCAGCTGAAATTCGTGAAAGAACGTGTGACCGTACATAGCGTGAGGTCCTCCGTGGATTTCCAGAATCAGCGGGAAGGTCTGTCCTTCTTCGTAATCAACAGGATACATAATCCATCCGTGTACATCCCAATGATCGCCTGTACGGACGGAAAGAGTTTCGGGGAGGGAAAGATCTACCTCCTTCAAAAAGCTGGCGTTTACGTCTGTGAGGCGGACACGGCGTTTATGCTCAATTCGCCGGCTGTAGAAATCACCAGGGTTGGAGGGATCACTGATGCCGAGCACAAACTGCTCGTTTTTAGGGTGAAAGGAGAACGAAAAGACGTGGTTGTCCTCATCATGAACAGCGGTGATTTCATTATGCATATCCATTTGATACAAACCAACTTTTCCGTTCTCACTTGCCAAAAAGTAAATATGCTCCTGATCGCTCGACCATACTGGCTTATCAGAGGTATGGCCGGTTCTGATATCGCCGATCATGTAGTCACCTATTTGGACGTCCCACTTTAACGTCATTCCTTTTCGTTCTTTTGTTAATGGATTGACCAGCCAGATTTGATTAATCGTAGCGCTTTTATATTCCAATTCGTGACCAGTGCATGCTATCCAGGAGCCGTCCGGCGACCAGCTGGCATTAGTAAACGTACCGGAAGAATCCGTCAGTCTGGAAATTTCTTTTGTCTCAATATTGAGTGTATACAGGTCCTGTACTGGAGAAATGTCTTCATCGCTGTTTCTGTTTGCCGTAAACACGATAAACTGACTGTCAGGAGACCAGTCAGGAGAGTGGTGATCGTAGCTGCCGTTTGTAAGCAGGGTAGTGTCTTCCCGGTCGAATCGGAATAAACCAATGTGGGCGCGTCTGCCATGGTGAAAGCCCCGGCTGTCTGATTTATAGCGGAGACGGTCGATTTTTACAGCAGAAGAAGGCTTGGCCGAAGAGTCCACCTCCGTGGTGAAGATGTCTTCTTCGGCGGCCTGTTCCGTCTCAAACAGCAGTTTTTGGCTGTCCGGCGACCATACTGGATTGGAGGCGCCGTGTTTAACAAAAGTAATCTGCTTTGGTTCTCCTCCTGAAGTACTCATCATCCAAATTTGGTTAAGGCCTGAGCGGTCAGACACAAAAGCAAGGCTGGAGCCGTCCGGGGACCATCGCGGCGAAAAATTTGTATAAGATCCAAACGTCCACTGAACAGGAACGTCGTCTGTTAAGTACTGCGTGTATATATTTGAATAGTAGCTGCCCGCATCACTCTGAATAGACTTTTGTACAAACGCATACCGCTCGCCGTCTGAAGAAAGGCGGGCATCATCAACAACGTGAATACGTTCTAAATCTGCTGCAGTTAAAGGTCTTTTCATAGACAAGGTAATGTCCTCCTCGTAGTATACCTGTGAGCCTGTTCGTTATGGAAAGGTTTCACGTATGTAGGGTGCTTTTTTAGTATAGTAAAACGTTTCGCAAAAAACAATCAAACCGCGGAAGGAAAGCTTCAGGAAAAAAGAGTGGAAGAACATCTGACATACATAATGAAAACCCTGCAGCAACTATGTACACTAATAAATAACAGGAGGCAGATGCTTCGTTCCAACATTTACATTGTTACCTTTCGCAGGAACAATCGAAATGGATCAGCCGTTATGGCTTTTCATTTTGGAGCAAATCATTTCCTGTAAGCCGTGAATAACAGGCTCTCCTTTAGGCATCACTCTCTCTCCCTTTGAAGCTGCGGGTATTTATGCCTGCAGCCCTTTTTTTATGATCAGGGCCTTTTGTGGCAGGTAAGGATAAAAAAAACGCAGAGTAGAAATTACTCTGCGTCACCGCTTTCATTGTATTCAAATACAATCGTATCGTGTTTTCGGCTGAAACTGACATGCAGGTTATGCGCGCGCAAATACCAGCTGTCTGCATCCTCTACAAAAAAAGTGAGGCCTTCTTCCTCTGTCGATACTGCCGGTTTCTCCGGTTCATCAAGAGCGATACCCATAGAAAAGCCGGGATAAAGCTGCGGAGAACCGCCATAACGAACGTAAAATCTTACAGTATCGCCGCTCTCAATGTTGAGTTCTTCCTTCATCCATTTAACCGCGGGACGGGTAATTGTTATATCCATAAACAAGCTCCTTCAAAGAATGATATGTAATTGTTCCCTTATTCGCATTGGAAGAAACACTAAAGAACTCCAAGAAAAAACAGCCCTTCTAAATCAGAAAGGCTGTTTTTAAATATTTATGTTAGTTTACAGCGTCTTTCAGCTGCTTGCCTGGACGAAATGCAGGGTTTTTCGTGGAAGGAATCTTAATTTCTGCACCCGTTTGTGGATTACGTCCTTTACGAGCGGCACGCTCGCGTACTTCAAAGCTTCCAAATCCAACTAACTGGATTTTGTCGCCTTTTTTCAAAGTTTCTGTGATGCTGTCGAATACAGCGTCTACAGCTTTGGAAGCGTCTTTTTTCGAAAGCTCAGCCTGGTCTGAAACTGCGTTGATTAAATCCGTCTTGTTCATGAAAATACTCCCTTTCATTCCATAAATTTAGAGTCTTTCATACCAAATTAACTCATGAAAAGCCCGGTATGTCAACCCTTCCATTTATTTTTGTAGGTTTCTAAGAAGAAAAGCCAGAAAAAATGCAAATATATTTTAAAAATACTTCCATTATTCTGGTTTTTTTCTTAAACCCTATCATAACAAGGGTTTGATAAGAATTCCAGTATTTATGAGAAAAAGATTGAATATCAAAAAAACTGGACCAGATAAAAGGTCCAGTTTTTTCTTAATGGTTATTATCGGTTTTTTCTTCGTGGTAGGATCGGTTCTTTTCCCTGGAACGGCTGAGAGCATCTTGCGAGCTCCCCTCCGCCAGCGGAACGCCGGAATTATACGCTGCTCTTGCGATCAAGTGGCCACCCACAGGTGCCGTCACAAATACAAATACAAGGGTCAGCACGAAGCGGAGACTGAAGGTTTGTGTGTGTACCATGAAAAACAAAAAGGCACCAAGAACAACGCACAGCACTCCTAAAGTAGCCGCCTTTGTGGCAGCGTGAGAGCGTGTGAAGATATCCGGCAGGCGAGTCAGACCGACAGCGCTTATGATGCTGAAGGCCGCTCCAAAAAGGGCGAGCAGTGCTACAATCCAGTCAACGATCTCGGTCATGCTCAATGACAACACCCTTTTCGATATATTTGGCGAAGGCTACCGTGCCGATGAAGGCCAGGATTGCAAGCAGCAGCATAACTTCGATGAACGCTGTCGTATTCAAAATAATGCAGAAGAGAGCTGTTAGGCTAATCAACTGAATGCCGATAACGTCGAGAGCAATAACGCGATCCGGCATCGATGGCCCTTTAAACACCCGGTACATTGTGACCAGAATGGATATAGTGACGAGCGTTGCTGCTGTGATATAAATCGCATTTAATATCATTATCTGCTTACCTCCCTAATCGCTTTTTCGAATGAATTGCGGATTTCCTCTTGAGCCGCTTCCACACTCTGCAGGTCCATCGCATGGATAAACAATGAACGGTTATCCGGAGCAACTTCGACTACCAGCGTTCCCGGCGTAAGAGTAATTAAAAGCGACAGCAGTGTTATTTCCCATTCGTGCTCCAGAGTGGTTTCCATTTCAAAGATCCCGGGACTGATGTTTAGTTTAGGACTCAGGATCTGCCGGGCGACAGAGAAGCTGGACAGAATTAATTCTTTAAAAAAGATAAGCATCAGCACGAGGGCCGCATAGACCCGGTGGAAATACAGTCTCTCCCGGAAAAAGCCCCGCATGAAATACAGGACAAGAAGACCAAGAAAAAAGCCGCTGATAAAGGATGCAAACGACCATGCATCATTAATAATCATCCAAAGCAGAGCCATAACAATATTGATCATAATCTGAAACGACATTATGAATTCCCCCCTAACACAGCTTCAACATAAGCACGGGGATTGATCAGCGTTTCTGCGGCACTTTCCACAAAAGGATACATAATTTCGGCACCAAAGCCCATGAATGCAGACAGCGCTACGAGAAAGACGATTGGAGGCATCTGTGCTTTAATACTGCCGTACTGTTCTGCGTGGGTAAGCATTGGTTCTCCCAAAAAGCCCTGAAGGAAAATGCGTATTACAGAATAAAGTACAAGCAGACTTGCAATCATCATAACTGCTACGACAATATAATGACCGGCTTCAGCACCACCGACAACAAGCATCAGCTTGCCGGGAAAGCCCCCAAGAGGAGGAACGCCGGCAAGAGCGAGAGCAGAGATGAAAAACATCCAGGTGAGAAGCGGGTGGTGCTTAATAATTCCCCCCATACCTGAAAGCTTACTGGTGCCGGCTGCAGTAATCAGTGCCCCAATAATCAGAAAGAGTGCTGCTTTAATAACGATATCGTGCAGCAGGTAGTATATGGCCCCTACAAACGCATCGCTGTTTAATGAAGCGACACCGAAGAGGATAAACCCAACAGCTACAATAACATTGTATACTAAAATCAATTTAACATCTCTGTAAGCAATTGCACCGATAACACCAATAATCATCGTTACTGCTGAAAGGACGAGAAGGATGGTATGTGTAATGGCCGTATCTTCAGTAAAGATAACAGAGTAGGTTCTAAAAATGCTGTAGATGCCGACCTTGGTCAAAAGAGCAGCAAATATCGCCCCTATGGCTGTTGGAGGTACTGAATATGATCCTGGCAGCCAGAAGTACAGAGGGAATAACGCTCCTTTTAATCCAAACACGATTAAAAACAAAATGGCAATAACCGTGATAATCGGTTCAGAGCCTGCTTCACTGACCCGCTCGCTGAGCTGGGCCATGTTCAGGGTGCCTGTGACGGCGTAAAGGTACGCCACGCCAATAACGAAAAAAGCGGAGGAAACGACGTTTACAATAACGTAGTTAAACGATTCCTTCAGCTGTGTTTTTGTACCGCCGTGGCCGATTAAAGCGTAGGAGGCTAAAAGAAGAACCTCGAAACAGACAAACAGGTTGAAAATATCACCAGTCAGAAAAGCTCCGGACACTCCGGCGATTAAAAACTGGAAAAAGGCGTAGTAATAATATTTTTCCCGCTCCACTCCGATGGTGCTGAAGGAGAAATAAATAATGGGCAGAGCCACAAGTGCCGTAGTCGTCGTTAAAAGCACGGCTAACGAATCTCCTACCAGAACAATGCCAAACGGAGCTTCCCAGCCGCCGAGTTCAAGAGTCATGATTCCGTTGGCCAATATGTACGTAAGCAAAAAGATATTGACGCCAATCAGAATCAGGCTCGTAATAAATGCCCAGGTACGCTGGGCGGTGACATGCTTTGGAAAAAACAAAGCTACGATCCCTGCGATGAGAGGGATAAGGACCGGAAGGATCAGCCAATTACTCATCAGTATCAGTTCCTCTCAGTTGGTCAGTCTCAGCCGCCCCGGTCACTTTGTACGTACGGTATCCTAAAACGAGAATAAAAGACGTTACTCCAAAGCTGATAACGATAGCTGTCAGTATAAGAGCCTGGGGAAGCGGGTCTACATAAGTGTCAGCTTCAAGACCAAGCAGTGGGGGGGCCCCAGTCTTCAGCCCCGCCATGGTCAAAAGCAGCAAATGGGCTCCGTGGCTTAAAACTGAGCTGCCAATAATAATGCGGATTAAGTTTTTCGTCAGTATTAAATACAAACCGACAGTAAATAAGAAGCCGGCAAGGATAGACATAATTATCTCCACTATTTATCCTCTCCGATCGTTTGAATAATAGTCATAGCCGTTCCAATAACGACCAGATAAACACCCAGGTCGAAGGCGAGGGTCGTCGTCAGTTCCAGTTCACCCAGTACGGGAAAATGAAAATAACCGAAGGTTTGTGAAAGAAACGGTACCGAGAAGAAAAACGAGCCTACGCCGGTACCGACAGCAAATACAAGGCCGATGGCGGTCATAAGTTTGTAATCAATCGGAAGGGCCCGGCGGATTGTTTCCATATCGAAGGCGAGAAGCAGAAGAACTAGTGCAGCGCTTGTCATCAGTCCTCCGATAAAGCCGCCTCCGGGCTCCTGGTGGCCGTTGAAAAAGATATAGACTGCAAACAGAAAGATGAGAAATGAAATGAATTTCGTTACTGTCTGCAAAATGATGTCGTTGTACTTCATTTATTCTCACCTCCTGCCAGCCGTAATTTAATTAAGGAGTAAACTCCGAGGGAGGCGATAGCTAATACGAGAATCTCAAGCAGGGTATCAAATCCCCGGAAATCCACTAGGATAACGTTTACGACGTTATTGCCGCCTGCTTCTTTGTAGCTGTTTTCCAAAAAGTAATCAGATATTGCCGGAAACAGTCTGGTGCCGCTGGCGGAAAGGCCGATTAATGTAACAGTGAGTCCGACTGCAGCTGAGATAACAAAGTTGACTGCATGAAATTTCGTTTCTTTCAGAGCATCGAAGATTTGAGGGAAATGATAGAAACAAAGTAAAAATAACGTCACCGAAACGGTCTCAATCGTCAGCTGCGTTAATGCCAGATCCGGTGCCCGGAATAATACGAAGAACAATGCCACCGTGTAGCCGAGCACGCCCAGAGAAATGACCGCCTTCAACCGGGACCGGGTAAACATAAGAATAAGGGAAGACCCTACCAGTACCAGAGAGAGAACGGCTTCATAAGGACTAACCGAAACCATATTTTCGAAATCGATAGTAAATGCTCCAGTACCGAAAAGTGAGAAAAGGAGCAGTACTACGGTGAAAGAGAAAATATATATAAAGTAATCTCTCACGAGCCCGGTCATATGCCAGGACATTAAGGCGTGAGAAGAGCGGTCAAGCCCTTCAAGAGAACGGTTGTACGCCTGATTAAACAGACGGTTTTCCGGAAAGATGGCGTGCATTTTATTCCATTTTTGCAGCGCCAGGAATATGGCCGTACCAAGCAGGACAACTCCGATAGTCATAAACAGTTCAAGGGAAAAGCCGTGCCAGAAGTAAATGTCCACCCCAAACGATCCTGTCTGGGCAAGCTCAGGCATAATAGACGCCATTGCCGGTTCGATAATCGTTGGCACGAGTGTGTTCGGGAAAAAGCCGATAAACAACACAAGAGCTACGAGAATGATGGGAGACAAAAGCATGCCAAGCGGAGCTTCATGTGGTTTGGTTGGAAGCTTTTCCTTCTGAAGCTTCCCGGTAAAGGTCCGGAAAATAATCATCATGGAGTAAACAAAAGTGAAAATACTCGCTGCCCAGGCGACGATTGGAAGCAGAATACCAATGGAATCTGCGCTGTACTGCGGGAAGTGAGTAATTTCAACCATGGACATGAAAAACATTTCTTTACTTAAAAATCCGTTGAATGGCGGCAGGCCAGCCATCGAAAATCCACCGATGACGGCAATGGTAAAGGAAATCGGCATTAATGTCATGAGACCGCCAAGCCGGCGGATGTCCCGTGTGCCTGTTTCGTGATCGATGATACCTACCATCATAAACAGGCTGCCTTTGTAGGTGGCATGGTTAATTAAGTGAAAAATGGCAGCTGCCACTGCAATCGTGTAGGCGTTGTTGTCGATACTGTCATAGTGAAGCGCTGCAGCCCCGGCGCCGAGCATCGACAAAATCATTCCGAGCTGACTGACCGTGGAGTACGCGAGAATGCCTTTTAAATCGGTCTGTCGTATTGCAGAAAGGGATCCCCATATGAGAGTAAGAAGCCCGAAGCCAGTGACAAGCCAGAACCAATAGGCACTGACCGCAAACAGGGGGGTCATGCGGGCGACTAAATAAATGCCCGCTTTAACCATTGTCGCGGAGTGCAGGTAGGCACTGACCGGCGTCGGTGCCTCCATTGCGTCCGGCAGCCAGATGTGAAACGGAAACTGGGCCGACTTTGTAAATGCCCCAAGCAGAATCAAAAGCATTGCCGGCAAAAACAGCGGACTGTCGGCGAGCTGATCCGAAGCTTCCAGGATGCCGCGAATGCTGTAGGTGCCGGTTACAGAAGCGATCAGCACAAAACCAACTAAAAGGGCAAATCCGCCCATAACGGTGATAAGCAGTGATTTCAATGCCCCGTAGCGGGATTTTTCTTTTGTATACCAATAAGAAATCAGCAGAAATGATGAAATGCTCGTAATTTCCCAGAAAGTATATAAAACGATTAAATTATCTGACAACGTCAGGCCCAGCATGGCCCCCATAAAAAGCATCAAATATGTATAAAAATTATTTAACTGCTCCTTATGCTTGTCCAGGTAATAGATGGAGTACAGAACTACGAGAGCCCCGATCCCTGTAATCAGCAGGGCAAATAAAAGGCCGAGACCGTCCACATAGGCAATATAATTAATGCCCAGGGAAGGGATCCATTCGAATGTTTTCATGACGGAGCCCGTGCCGGAAACGTCCGGAAGGTAGCTCAAAAAGTAGCTGAAAAGAATAATAGGAACAATAAGTACGAACCATCCTGTATGGATACGCGGAATAAATTTATACAGAAGAGGCACCAGCACAGCAGCCAGAAACGGTACAATGATGGCAAGGTGTAAAATAGTAAACATGAAGAACCTCCTTGTTAGTTTCGGTCGCCACTGAATTCTTTTCACATTATAGCGTATATCTAAACGCCTTGCATTAGAAGCGAATCCCGGAAACAGCAATCATTTCAAACACATATATAGGAAGAGACGGGGGCGCTTTTCACAATTTTTTTTCAATATTGCATGACGTCTCTAAAGAAAATTGAAAAAAAAGCTTCTGACGTTTATACTTGCTGTTTGTACGGCTTATGACGGAAAACAACGCCAGGTTATTGCGATATTTGAATAAGGGTTTGTTAAAATAGAAGAAATAAGTGCGTTTTATATTACAGTGAGCTGCAGGCCGGAAGTTAAAGCGGGCCTGCTTGAAGGGGGACGGGATTTTGATTAAGCGATTTATGCCGAATGAATACTTGCCGAGTGTTTTAGATCTCGATTTAGAACACCTGCGTGAAAACAATATTAAAGGTATTATCACTGATTTGGATAATACTCTGGTAGAATGGGACCGGCCGGATATAACAAACGAGCTTGATGATTGGTTTTTCTTTTTACAGGAGCAGGGTTTTCAGGTAACTATTGTTTCCAACAACTCGGAGCACCGTGTGCGCTCGTTTTCAGAGCCAAACGGTATCCATTTCATTCATTCGGCTAAAAAACCGATGGGCAGGGCGTTTCGAAAAGCGACCAGACGGATGGGACTTAAAAAGCGTGAAGTGGTTGTAGTCGGTGACCAGGTTCTGACGGATGTATTCGGAGGAAACCGGGCCGGATTTTACACGGTGTTAGTTGTGCCTGTAGCCCAAAGCGATGGCTTTCTGACAAAAATTAACCGGAAGATAGAACGCCGGTTAATGAAGCGGTTAAAAGACAGAGGACTAATTCAATGGGAGGATACACAATGACCGAAGAGCTGTACTGCACCGGATGTGGGGCGCCTATTCAAAATGAGGATAAAAATAAAGCCGGGTACGTCCCGACATCAGCGCTAGTAGACAGAGCGACAGTGATCTGCCAGCGTTGTTTTCGTTTGAAGCATTATAATGAAGTTCAGGACGTGGACATGGAAGATCAGGATTTCCGTGATAAGCTGCATGAGCTCGGCAGAAAAAAAGCACTTATTGTAAAAATTGTTGATGTGTTTGATTTTGAAGGCAGCTGGATTCCGGGATTTCAAAGATATGTCGGTGATAACCCGGTGCTTTTGATGGTGAACAAAACAGATCTGCTCCCGCACTCTTTAAATGAAAATAAGCTTCTCCACTGGATTCGCCGTCAGGCAAAGCAGCAGGGATTAAAGCCAAAAGACGTTGTTTTGCTGAGTGCCAAAAATAAACACGGGATTAAAAAAGCTGCTTCAAGCATTGAAGAGCTAAGAAATGGCAGAGACGTGTACGTCACCGGGTGCACTAACGTTGGTAAATCTACATTTATTAATGCACTGATTGCTGAATTCGGCGAAAATGAAGAACAGGACATTACTACTTCTCATTTTCCGGGAACGACGCTTGACATGATTGAAGTCCCTTTAGATGAACAGGCGAGTCTTTACGATACTCCCGGACTTATCAACGATAAGCAGTTCGGGCGCACACGGAGTCTTAAGGAACGGAAAGAGTTTATTCCTGAAAAGGAATTAAAGCCGAAAGTGTACCAGCTTGAAAGCGGACAGACGATATTTATCGGCGGTTACGTGCGCATGGATTTTGTTGAAGGCGATCCTAATTCATTTGTTGTGTTTATGTCTAACCGGCTTCCGGTGCACCGCACCAAGCAGGATAACGCTGACCGCCTCCACCCGGACAGGGTCGGAGACGTATTAAAGCCTCCGTACAGTGTGGAAGATGCGCCGGAATTAACGAAGCACCGAATTGAAATTAAAGAGGAAAAAACAGATATTGTTGTGCAGGGCCTCGGATGGATTACGGTAACAAACGCCCGTGCTTCCGTGGATATTTACGTGCCGGTTGGTACAGGAGTATCAAAACGGGAGGCGGTGATTTAATTGCCAAAAACGCTGCTTGGCTTAATCGGCCATCCGCTCGGTCATTCGCTGTCGCCGCAAATGCATAATGAGCAATTCGGAAAACTAAGCATAGACGGGTACTACCATTTGTTCGATATGCCGGAAGAAGAGCTGCAAAAGGGTGTACAGGCGCTTCGGCAGCTAGGGGCTGCCGGCTTCAACATTACCATTCCCCACAAAGTACGGGTGATGGACTATATCGATAAGCTTGACCCCTCAGCCGAAAGAATCGGCGCGGTGAATACGGTCGTAAGAGAAAATGATGCGCTTGTCGGATATAATACGGACGGGGAAGGCTATCTGGAATCTTTACTGGCTGTACGTTCATTGGATCAAATCAAAAATGCAAACATTCTTGTGATTGGAGCGGGCGGGGCAGCGCGGGCCGTATGCTACGCGTTAAGCCTGCGGGGCCCTGAGAGCATTACTATTGTGAACCGCACGCAGGAAAAAGCAGAACAGCTGAAAAAACATCTGGAAGATATAGCAGCTATCAAAGTAGCGGCTAAAGAGGAAGCGGAAAGCAGGAACCATGAGTACGACATACTAATTAACACTACTTCGATTGGGATGAGCCCTGAGATAAACAATTCCCCCTGGAGCCTCAAAAATGTAAAAGCTTCTGCATTATGCAGTGACCTTATCTATAACCCTTGGGAAACCAGGTGGTTAAAGGATGCCCGGCAGGCAGGGGTCGACACATTGAATGGAAGTGGAATGTTTGTTAATCAGGGAGCGCTTGCGTTCAAGTACTGGACGGGGACGGAACCGGACCGTAAAGCAATGCAGGCACTTGTCGAAGACCATCTAAAAGGAGAAAACAATGCTTAATAATAAACAAAAGCGTACTTTGCGAAGAGAAGCACATTCGTTAAAGCCACTTTTCCAAATTGGAAAAGAAGGTATGAATGAACAAATTATTACACACGTAGATGAAGCGATTGAAAAAAGGGAAATTCTGAAGGTGAACCTTCTGCAGAACTGCATGGAAGACAAGCATGAAGTGGCGTCTGAGCTTGCTGAAGGTACTGGCTCTGAAGTTGTACAGGTAATCGGAAATACGATCGTATTGTACCGGAGATCGAAAGACAATCCTGGGATTGAACTTCCAAAGTAAACAAGGAGAAGCTATTATGAATGAACGTATCGGCCTGTTCGGAGGCACATTTGATCCGCCGCATTTAGCTCATCTGATTATGGCGGAAGAGGCAAAAAATGCATTAAATCTGGATGAAGTCTGGTTTATCCCAGTCCACACACCGCCACATAAGCAGAGGGAGAAAATGATTTCCGGGGAAGAACGTCTAAGGCTTGTAGAAGCAGCGATTGAGGATAATCCCGGATTTCGAACGTCCTCCGTGGAGATCGAACGTGGCGGACCTTCGTATACAATTGATACAGTACGCTATTTTAAGCAGCAGGCGCCCGAAACGGAGTTCTTCTTTTTGATCGGCGGCGATATGGCAGACCAGATGGATAAATGGAAGGATATTGAAAAGCTTCGCAGGCTGGTTGAATTTGTATTTGTAAACCGGCCCGGCTACAACGGCCGCAAGCCTTCATGGCTGACCCAGGTGGAAGCTCCTGTGATGCACGTTTCTTCTTCGATGATACGCCGCCGGCTCAGGGACGGCGAAACCGTCCGCTATATTGTGCCGGGTAATGTATTAAAAGAGATTGAGAGGAAAAAACTGTATGGACAAAAATGAAGCTCTTCAAATCGTTAAAAAACAGTTGACGGAAAACAGATACAAGCACACACTCGGTGTCCGGGAGACCGCTTTATATTTGGCAGAACGGTTTGATATCGATTATAATAAAGTAGAGATAGCAGCTATTTTGCATGACTATGCTAAATACCGTCCTGTCGAAGAAATGCGTGAACTGCTCCGTGGAAAAGAAGAAGCCGGCAGGTTTATCGCCTACGGGGACGAATTGCTTCATGCCCCGGCCGGTGCTTATTTCATTCAGACAGAAGCCGGGATTGCAGACGCGGATATTGTTTCTTCTATTTACTGGCATACGACCGGAAAGCCCAATATGACAGCTTATGAAAAGGTGCTGTTTTTAGCGGATTATATAGAGCCAAACCGCACATTTCCTGGAGTGGAAAAAGTCCGGGAGGCGGCAGAATCAGATATAGACGCTGCCATCATCATGGCTCTTGGAAACACGATTCAATTTTTAATTTCAAAAAATGTTCCTGTATTTCCAGATACGCTTGCCGCTTACAACGATCTGGTGATGGAGCACAAATAATGGAGGCCTGTAGATGAACGAAAAGGAACTGCTTGAATTAGCGGTACAAACTGCTGACAGCAAAAATGCACACGATATCGTAGCACTTGATATGAGAGGGGTTTCACCGATTGCAGATTATTTTGTTATCGGGCACGGCACTTCTGAAAAGCAGGTGCAGGCGATTGCCACAGAATTGAAAAAGGCTGCGCACAAGCAGGGTCTCGACGTACAGAGGCTTGAAGGCTATAACGAAGCCAAATGGGTGCTGATCGATCTCGGGGATGTCGTTGTACACATTTTTCATGAAGACGAAAGAAATTATTACAACCTTGAAAAATTATGGGGAGATGCCGCATACGTGGAACTCGAAACGGTGCTTTCCCAGTAACAATGTAAGCCAGAAAGGCCTGAAAAATCAGGCCTTTTTTCTAATTTAAAATGAAGGGAAGTGCAGCATGGCCCACTCAATGTATAACGGCTTTGCCGAAGTGTATGACCGGCTGATGGCTGAAGCTCCGTATGACGCCTGGAAAGAAACCGTCATAAAAGAAGTCCCGGCCAATAATCCCAAAATGCTTGAACTTGGATGCGGAACCGGAGAGATCATGAAACGTCTCTATAACGAAGGATTTCATGCTGACGGCATGGATCTTTCAGCAGACATGCTTGCAGTGGCAGCGCAGAAATGGAGTGCTTCACGGGAAAGACCTGTATTGTTCCATCAGGATATGAGGTTTTTGGACGCGCCGGATACGTACCAGCTCATTTTTTGTTTTTGTGATTCCCTGAACTATTTAACAAAGCCGGAGGATGTTAAAGCTACCTTTGCCGGTGTGTATAATCATCTTGAAGCTGGTGGTGCCTTTATGTTCGACGTTCATTCCATTCACTACATAGAGGATATTTTGTCTGAGGTTTCCTTTGCGGACAATGATGAAGAGATTTCTTTTATATGGGATGTGTATCCTTCAGAACAAATCTGGGAGGTTGAGCATGAGCTGACTATTTTTTCGAAAAATGCAGATGGCACCTACAGCCGGTTTGATGAAGATCATGTACAGCGTACATTTGCCGTTAATGAATACAAAGAGTGGCTCGAGGAAGCGGGTTTTTCGACTGTCCGTATCACAGCTGACTTCACAGCGGATTTTCCGGATGAAGAAAGCGAGCGCATATTCTTTTTGGCGAAAAAAACAGACAAATAGTGTAAAATATTGTAATATATAGAAGTGAACACTCTCCTCTTTTATACGGGGGCCCTGCTCCCTTCCCCTCCTGAATTTTCCCTTTACTAATTAAACAAATAAAAGAATCTGGAGTTGATGCTTTCTTTGACGAGCCGTTGGAAATTAATTGCAGTCAGCGCCGGCGGAGCCGTGTGCCTTGGAATTATGTTTCTATTATTTTGGAGCGGACTACCCGGGAAACAGGCGGAAAAGCAGGAATCTGTTCCATGGGAAAATCAATCGGACGAAACAGTGCAGGAAGAGGCCTCCGGAAGTGGTTCTGAGCAGGAAGCTGAAGAACCCGGTGGAGTGGTCCAGGTCGATGTGAAAGGGGAAGTGCATGCCCCGGGCGTTTATAAACTTCAGTCAGATGAGAGAGTCGAAGAAGCGATCCAGAAGGCGGGCGGAATTACGGACAAAGCGGATATGCTTCAGGTGAATCTTGCAGAAAGAGTAGAGGATGAGATGGTTATTCATATACCTGGGGAAGGGGAGGAAACAGTTACTGGCCCGCTCGAAGAAAGCAGTGAGGAAGGGTCTGTGGTTAATGTGAATGAGGCGGAGCAGGTGGATTTAGAAACTATACCTGGAATTGGCCCGGCAAAAGCCGCAGCTATTTTAAGCTACCGGGAAGAGAACGGTTCCTTTGAAACGATAGAAGACTTATCCAATGTGAGCGGAATAGGTGAAAAGACAGTGGAGCAGCTCCGGGATTACATTTCTCTCTAATATTTACTTTTCGAAATAGTCTGATAAAGTTAAGAAAGGAATACTATTGTTTTTAGAGAAAGGAGCTTTCCTGTGGAAGAACATAAAGACTGGAAACTTGAAACACTTTCTGTGCATGCGGGCCAAACTCCCGATCCGGCCACTAACGCAAGAGCGGTGCCTATTTACCAGACAACATCCTATGAGTTTAATGATACCGACCATGCCGCTGATTTATTTGGCCTTCAGGAATTTGGGAACATTTACACCCGAATCATGAACCCGACCTCCGATGTTTTTGAAAAACGAATGGCTGCGTTGGATGGAGGTATCGGTGCGCTTGCTACTGCAAGCGGCAGCTCCGCTATTCATATTGCCGTATTGAATATTTGCAGCGCCGGAGATGAAATTGTCGCTTCGAGCGGCTTGTACGGCGGCACGTACAACATGTTTATGCATACGCTTCCGAAAATGGGTATCCAGGTTCATCTGGTGGATGGTACGGACCCGCGGGCGTACGAGGAAAAGATAAATGAAAATACAAAATTAATATTCAGCGAAATTATTGGAAATCCCAATGGCAATGTACTTGATATCGAAAAAATTGCCGGGGTGGCTCACGATAACGGGCTGCCTTTAATAGTGGACGCTACGACAGTTACGCCTATTCTGTGCCGGCCCATTGACCACGGCGCGGATATCGTCGTACATTCGGCAACAAAATTTATCGGCGGACATGGCACGACGATTGGCGGCGTGATTGTGGACAGCGGAAAATTCAACTGGGATAATGGCAAATTCCCAGGGCTTACAGAGCCGGACCCGAGTTATCACGGTGTCGTATTTACCGAAGCGGTTGGAGAAATGGCCTATATTTTAAAGGCACGTGTGCAGCTGCTGCGTGATTTAGGACCAGCTATTTCTCCAATGAACTCATTTTTGCTTCTCCAGGGGCTTGAAACGCTTCATCTGCGAATGGAGCGTCACTGTGAAAACGCCGAAAAGACAGCGTCATTTCTGGAGCAGCATGAGCTGGTGGACTGGGTGAACTACCCCGGACTTTCTTCACATGAGACGCATGCTACAGCGGAAAAGTATCTGCCGAAAGGAAAAGGGGCCATCCTGACCTTTGGCATCAAAGGTGGTCTCGCCGAAGGGAAAAAATTTATCGAAGCCTGCAATCTGCATTCGCACGTAGCGAATGTCGGAGACGCAAAGTCGTTAGTTATTCATCCGGCAAGCACCACGCATCAGCAGCTCTCTGAGGAAGATCAGCGTGCGGCAGGGGTATCGGCAGACCTTATCCGGGTTTCCGTTGGCATCGAACATATAGACGACATTCTTCGCGATTTAGAAGAAGCCCTCCAGGAAAGCCAGAAATAAACCACGAACGACAAAGCCTGCCTCGCTGGGCAGGCCCTTTCTTTTTCTTTTTCCTATCTTAATATTTAACATTTGGGGGTGAACACGATCCCCGTCCTATGGATACTTATATCTATGACAGCCCCAGTCGGAATGCTGCTCCGTGGAGATTTCTGGATGTGGGGGATTATTTGGCTTTGCTTCGGCGCCGGTTTTATCATATTGCGGCGCTTTCGGGTATTTGCTGCCGGTGCAGTATTAACACTGATCTTTGCCGGAAGCTCCTGGTACTGGGTGGAACACAACGATTCATTTTTTAACGGCACCGAATCAGAAATTACTGGTACCGTAGCCTCGCCTCTAACGTATGACGGCGGAAGGGCCCGTTTTGAACTTCGTACGGATACGGGGGAGTTCATACCGGTTACATGGTGGTTTGACACTGAAGAAGAAATACAGCAAAGCAAAAGTCTTCTTCCGGGAGAACAGTGCCGGTGGAACGGGGAAATGAAGGCACCGTCGACCGCTGGTAATCCCGGCGGATTCAGCTACGAGACTTATCTGTACTGGGAAAAAATACATTGGCTGTTTACGGTGGATAATAGTCAGAACGTTGAATGCTTTGCACGCTCAACGGGAGCCGTTGACACCCTCCAGCGGATCCGGGCCCAGCAGATGCAGCGTATTGAAAGGTTCTTTCCGCAACAGGCCGCTGGTCTGGCGGGCTCTCTGCTGTTTGGGGACCGTGCGTCAATGGCCGGCGAGGTGGAGGAAGCATACCGCTCGCTTGGTCTCGTGCACGTGCTCGTCGTTTCCGGCATGCATGTTGCCATTATTAGTGGGGCTGTATTTTTTCTGCTGAAGCGAATCGGGGTGACGAAGGAACGCTCCTATACGGTGATTCTCTGCCTTTTGCCCGTATATGCTGTACTGACCGGTGTAGCTCCCTCGGTGCTTCGTGCGGCCCTTGCTGCAGGATTTTTTATCGGCTGGCAGAAATGGGGGCCCCGCGGGCGGCATATGGATCCGGTAATTATTCTTTTGATGGTGATGGGGGTTATGCTCATTCTCAGTCCGGGCTATCTTTTTCACATCGGTTTTCAGCTCTCCTTTTTATTAAGCGCCCATCTGCTTCTGTGCAGAAAAAGAATGGCAGCCGCCGGGAAATGGATGAATATGGTCTGGGTTGCCGGTTCGTCAATGCTTGTTTCTCTACCTGTAATACTATGGAACTTCTATCAATTTTCTCTATGGAATGTACTGATTAATTTTTTGTTCGCCCCGGTTCTTCTATTCCTCGTTCTCCCCTTTTTGTTTTTGAATTACCTTCTTTCCTTTTTTATTGCTTCTCCTCCCGAAATCTTTTCTTTGGTTTTTTCAGCAATTGATTGGATGCACGAACTTTTTATCTATCTTGCCGGTATGCCGTGGTCCACAGTACTTCTCGGAAAGCCGGGTCCTGTTTTTATCGTTGTATATGCGGCAGGATGCATGGTGTTTATTACAGCGTGGAACAAAAACATGCGAAAGACAGCTATGTTTCTATCAGCAGCAGTCATGCTCGCGGCAGCAGTCTGGCAGTGGACGGCTCCTTATACAGATGGTCGGGGAAGAGTGACCTACCTTGACGTCGGGCAGGGAGACAGCACAGTCATTGAACTGCCTTACAGGCAGGGCGTGATGGTTGTTGATGGGGGCGGACGGGTAAGCTTTAACGACGAAGAGTGGAAGGAACAGGAGTCTCCCTTTGATCCCGGTGAGGCCGTCGTTGCTGAATATTTAAAATACCGGGGAATCCGCAAATTGGACACGGTAGTTGCGACGCACGGGGACGCTGACCACGTGGGCGGCCTGAAATACGTGGTGGAGCATGTGCCCACAGACGAACTATGGTATGGCAGAAGCGCCCAGTATGAGCCCGGGGAACGGGAGCTTTTGGCAGCGTTTGACAAACATACAGATATTAGGATCGTCGAAGGCGGGGAAAGTCACCATATTGGGAATACGCCTTTTTATGTTCTGCATCCCGGGGGTGAATCGGAGGATAAAAACGATCGTTCTGTTGTGTTGTATTTTGAGCTTGGCGGAAAGCGCTGGCTGCTGACCGGGGACGTTTCCACCGAACAGGAAAAACAGATAGTGCAGGCTTATCCTGGGCTGCAGGTGGACGTTTTAAAAACGGGTCATCACGGCAGCAGAACATCCACGGCCAAAGATTTTGTGGCAGCGGTTCAGCCGGAGCATGCGGTTATATCAGCAGGCTACTGCAACCGTTTTGGCCACCCTCATCCGGAACCTCTCGAAATACTTGAAAAAGCGGGCGTAAATATATGGCGTACGGATCTTCAGGGAGCTGTCCAGTTCATCACTTCTTCCCGGGAGACGCCTGGTATACTTACGGCAAGAGAGGAAATGCTTCCGGTGTGCAATTAAGTCAGGGTTTCTCGTAGGAATAAAAAAGAAAATAAGATAAAATAGAAAGAGAATACGTTCGGAAAGTGTGAGCAGATGGATTATATAACGATGGAAAAGCAGATACAGCAGGAGGACGTACAGCCGTTTTACCTTTTGCAGGGTGAAGAAGGCTATATGATTCAGGATATTCAGCAGAAAATTATTGGAAAAGCACTGGCGGAAGAGGAGAGAGAATTCAATCTGTCTACATTCGACATGCGTGAGACACCGGTGGAAATTGCTGTAGAGGAGGCGGAAACTCTCCCTTTTTTCGGAGAGCGGCGGGTGATCGTGCTTAAAAACTGCTACTTTTTAACGGGGGCAAAAGAGAAAGAGAAGGTGGAGCATAAAATCGAAGCGCTTGAAACATATGCCAGGAAGCCGAATCCTACTACTGTGTTAATACTGTCCGCGCCTTATGAAAAGCTCGACGCCCGGAAAAAGGTAGTTAAGGAAATTAAAAAACAGGCTGTGGTACTAGAAGCAGCCGCCGCCGGAGAAGAGACGATGAAAAAATGGATGCAGCAGTTTAATCAGGCCCACCAGCTTACAATGAGCCGCGAAGTCATGGACCGTTTTATTGTTCTTGCCGGGAAAGACCTTCTGATGCTTGCCGAAGAAGCGAAAAAGCTGCAGCTTTATACGGGGAGCGGGGAAGTGATGATGGAAACAGTGGATAAACTGGTGCCGCGCTCGCTTGAGGACAACGTGTTTGAACTGGTGGACGCCGTAGTCAAAGGCCAGGCAAAGACGATGCTGCGCATATATTACGACCTGCTTAAGCAGGGAGAAGAGCCGATCAAGATTCTGGCTCTGCTTGCCCGTCAGATCCGTATTATTTATCATGTAAAAAACCTGAAGCAGCAGGGCTATTCGCGAAAACGCATGGCCGGTTCGATTAAAGTCCATCCGTATGCGGTACAGCTTGCTGAAAAGCCGGCGGCGGCATTTTCGCATTCGTACCTACAGGACGCTCTGAAGCTGCTTAGTACTACGGATTACCAGATGAAAGCCGGGAAAATGGATAAGCAGCTCGCCCTCGAGCTCTGTTTTAT
>NZ_JBQLIC010000008.1:0-145301 GCF_056034385.1 Marinococcus sp. LNHM3E3-2.2 | reverse complement strand
CGCCTCAGCGAACGTTTTGCTATGCGGTCTGGTTTAGGTTACTCCCATTTTATATGCATAGTCGTGGATTTTTTCTTTTCTTCTATGTAAGTTTCCGCGTATGTATCCTTCATTTTTGACCACTGTTCTGCCAAAAATCCGCCTTCTA
The DNA here is from genome assembly GCF_056034385.1 of Marinococcus sp. LNHM3E3-2.2. Classification (NCBI taxonomy): domain Bacteria; kingdom Bacillati; phylum Bacillota; class Bacilli; order Caryophanales; family Bacillaceae; genus Marinococcus; species Marinococcus sp. LNHM3E3-2.2. The sequence goes on along the minus strand of NZ_JBQLIC010000008.1, from coordinate 145,153 downwards.
AAGCTTTCGTGAACGAATCTTCCTTTTCGTAAACAGACAGTTCAGCAATGACGTCTTTTTTTCTTTCTTTTTTCCATACAATCTCTCCCCAGCCGGCATCACGGAAAAAATCAGCGACCTCTCCGGGGGTACTGCATGGATAGCGGCGGGCGAGCTGTTTGCCGGCCCAGTATAATATCGCATGCTCGTCAGAGCCTAAAATATCAGGAAGAACATTTTTCCGCAGTAATTCGTATCCGAAGGCAGCCGGTTTATTTGTTTCTTCTTCCATTTCCATCACCACTTTCTTCACCTAATATTATACATGCTGGAGTTGGAAATCTCTATAGATTCCCAAAATCATACATGATATACTAATGCACGATTATGACGGAGGGACCGATATGAAAAATATTTTTGCAGAAAAAATGACACCATTTCGCATGATCATCGGTGCCTACGTTTTTTCAATGCTATTGTTCAGCTTACTGCTCTGGCTTCCGATCTCGCATCAGCCGGGGCATGAATTAACATATATAGAAGCTTTGTTTACCTCAGTATCCGCCGTGAGCGTAACAGGTCTGACAGTCATCCAGGTATCTGACACCCTGAGCGCTGTCGGGATTACGTTTTTGGCACTGGCGATGCAGGTAGGCGGCATTGGAATTATGTCTCTGGGCACGTTTGTGTGGATGGTTTTTGGAAGAAAAATTAATTTATCCCAGCGGTTACTGATTATGGTTGACCAAAATCAGTATAAGTTTTCAGGCATGGTCAAGCTGATGAGAAATATATTGCTTCTTGCTTTAGGAATTGAAGCAATGGGTATGCTGATACTCGGTACATACTTTCTTCGTTATTTTGACTCGACATGGGAAGCTTATTACCAGGGCGGATTTGCCGCACTGAGTGCTTTTACCAATGCCGGCTTTGATGTAACGGGACAGTCGCTGATCCCATTTGCTGAGGACTACTATGTCCTGTTTGTCGTCCTGACCCTGATTTTTGCCGGGGCAATTGGCTTTCCGGTTCTGATGGAGGTCAGAGAATATTTGACAAACAGGGAGCGGTTTAATTTCAGTCTGTTTACGAAAGTGACGACTACCACGTATTTTCTCGTGTTTGTGCTCGGGGCCGTCAGCATATGGGCACTTGAATTTGGCTTTTATTATGACGGTATGGCCTGGCATCAGCAGTTTTTCTTTTCGATGTTTAACTCAGCGACGACCAGGAGTGCCGGCTTATCGGTAATGGATGTTTCGGCGTTTTCTCTGCCTACTCTTTTGCTGATGTCCGGCCTGATGGTTATTGGGGCGAGTCCGTCGAGTGTCGGAGGAGGCATCCGGACGACGACGCTTGCTGTAATGTTTTTAACGATTCGGAGCTTTGCGCTTGGACGTTCGGATGTCAAAGTGTTTAACCGCCAGATTGACCCGGAGGATAAGCAGCGGACCTTTATTGTTATATCCTTTTTCATTGTAGGCTTATTGGCTGCGATTACTCTAATCAGTGCATTTGAACGTGGCAATGCGGAAGTGGAATTAATTGATATTATTTTTGAAACAAGCTCGGCCTTCGGAACCTGCGGGCTTTCGACTGGGCTGACGGATGATTTTTCCACACCAAGCCATGTCCTGCTCATGTGCCTGATGTTCATCGGACGGGTGGGAATACTGGTGTTTTTATTCTCAGTGAAAAAGAAAGAAACGAAATCACATTATAGATATCCAACAGAACGCATAATTATTGGTTAGCCGGAGAGGGGATTCTCCGGCTCTCTTAATTGCCGGGAAAGTGAATCGCATAAAGTATGAATAATATGCATTTAAGATGCTGTATACGTTTTCTTGACGGGTAATTTTAGGGGGAGTACAATTAACGTAACGTTTCGCACAATTCCTTGAATAATTCTTTTCCATTTTGTGACTAATTGGTTGTATAGTGCATGCATATGCATTTTGCAAAACGGAAAAGAGGCAGGAGACACGGCCGGTACACAAGTACATATAAAACAGGAAGCTTTAATTCTGTTTATTGTGCGGGCGGTGGAAAGTTCAGCAGGGGGGTAATGGAGCCGGAAAAGAAAGCAATGCAGAAAAACAGGATGGAGAGAATTTTTATGCTAATGGAGGAGGATGAATATGGCTTTAAATAAGGAATTTGCCGCCCGGAGGCTGCACTCGCTTCTTGGTATTATTCCAATTGGACTATTTTTGATGCAGCACTTCGTAGTAAACCATTTCGCGACCAGGAGTGCTGAAGCGTTCAACGGAGCGGCTCACTTTATGGAAAATTTACCGTTTCGTATCTTTTTAGAGATGTTTCTCATTTATATTCCCATACTATTTCACGGGATTTATGGACTTTATATCGTATTTCAGGGCAAGGCGAATGCGAAGCGTTTTGGCTACTTTCGTAACTGGATGTACATTTTCCAGCGTATTACCGGGGTATTCCTGTTAGTGTTTATTACCTGGCACGTCTGGGACACATGGGTGCAGGCACAGTTTTTCGGTGCGGATGTAAACTACCAGATGATGGCTGATATCGTAGCGAACCCATGGATGCTTGCATTTTACATTGTAGGTATACTGGCTGCTACATTCCACTTTTCAAACGGCTTATGGTCCTTTTTGGTTACATGGGGCATTACGGTTACACCAAAAGCCCAGCTGGCTGCAACATACTTCACCCTGGCCGTTTTCGTAGCAATGTCTGTGATTGGCCTTCGTGCTATTTTCGCATTCGTATAAGATCGGTTTTTAAATAAACTAAAGGAGTGAAACATCCGCATGAGTAATGGAAAAGTTATTGTCGTAGGCGGCGGACTGGCAGGACTGATGGCAACAATCAAGGCCGCTGAAGCAGGTTCTCAAGTGGACTTATTTTCAATTGTACCGGTAAAACGTTCTCACTCTGTCTGTGCTCAGGGCGGCATGAACGGTGCCGTCAATACAAAAGGGGAAGGGGACTCCCCGTGGGAGCACTTTGACGATACTGTATACGGGGGCGACTTTCTTGCAAACCAGCCTCCAGTGAAAGCTATGACCGAAGCAGCTCCGGGGATCATTCACCTGATGGACCGTATGGGCGTTATGTTCAACCGGACCCCTGAAGGACTGCTCGACTTCCGCCGTTTCGGCGGCACCCAGTTCCACCGTACAGCTTACGCCGGAGCAACGACCGGCCAGCAGCTGTTGTATGCGCTCGATGAGCAGGTTCGCCGTTATGAAGTGGAAGGCCTGGTCAACAAATATGAGGGATGGGAATTTCTTTCAGCTATTCTGGATGAGGAGCAGACCTGTAAAGGGATTGCTGCCCAGAACCTGCGTTCGATGGAAATTGAAACGTTCCGGGCTGACGCGATCATTATGGCTACTGGGGGACCCGGCATCATTTTCGGTAAATCCACGAACTCCATGATCAATACCGGCTTTGCCGCCTCATCGCTTTATCTTCAGGGCGTCAATTATGCCAACGGTGAATTTATCCAGATTCACCCGACTGCCATCCCTGGCGATGACAAACTCCGTCTGATGAGTGAATCTGCACGGGGGGAAGGCGGACGCATCTGGACATACAAAGACGGTAAGCCATGGTACTTCCTGGAGGAAAAATATCCGGCTTACGGTAACCTGGTTCCGCGCGACATTGCAACACGTGAAATCTTTGATGTCTGTGTTAACCAAAAACTTGGTATTAACGGAGAAAACATGGTTTATCTGGACCTTTCCCATAAAGATCCGCATGAGCTCGACGTGAAGCTTGGCGGGATCATGGAAATCTATGAAAAATTCATGGGCGATGATCCGCGGAAAGTGCCAATGAAAATCTTCCCTGCCGTACACTATTCGATGGGCGGCATGTGGGTTGACTATAACCAAATGACAAACATTCCGGGTATTTTCGCTGCTGGGGAATGTGACTATACCCAGCACGGCGGTAACCGCCTCGGAGCAAACTCCCTGCTTTCCTCTATATACGGCGGGATGGTTGCCGGGCCGAACGCGGTGGAGTATGCCAACAGCCTGGAAAAATCAGCGGAAGATCTTTCTTCTTCGCTTTTTGAAACAAAGAAACGGGAAGAGCAGCAGGAGTTCGACAAAATTATGAACATGGACGGCACTGAGAATGCCTACGCACTTCATAATGAACTCGGTGAATGGATGACAAACAACATGACTGTGGTCCGGGAAAATGATAAGCTGCTCGAAACAGACGATAAACTCCAGGAGCTTCTCGAACGCTGGGAAAACATTAACATGCATGACAGCTCCAAATGGAATAACCATGCCGCCATGTTCACCCGTCAGCTTAAAGGAATGATCCACCTGGCCCGCGTGATGACTCTGGGAGCTTATCACCGTAATGAAAGCCGCGGTGCTCACTATAAGCCTGAGTTTCCGGAGCGTAATGATGAAGACTTCCTGAAAACAACGAAGGCTCATTACAATCCGCAGACCAATCATCCGGAATTTGAGTACGAAGAGGTTGACACTTCGCTGATCAAGCCGAGAAAACGGGATTATTCCCAAGGAAAAGCATCTTCTGAGAAGGGAGCAAGTAACTAATGAGTGATGCACAAGCGCAAGAAACGCGTAACGCAGAAGAAACCGATACTAAAAAAGTAAAGTTTATTATTACCCGGCAGGATGACCCGGACAGTCCTTCCTATGATCAGGAATTTGAAGTTCCTTACAGAGAAAATATGAACGTTATTTCCGCACTGATGGAAATCCGCAGAAACCCTGTCGACAGCCAGGGTAACCAGGCCAATCCTGTTATCTGGGATATGAACTGTCTCGAGGAAGTATGCGGCGCATGCTCGATGATTGTAAATGGTACAGCCCGCCAGTCCTGTACGGCCTTAATTGATCAGCTTGAACAGCCGATCCGTCTGGAGCCGATGAAGACATTCCCGGTAATGAGAGACCTTCAGGTGGACAGAAGCCGGATGTTTGATTCCCTGAAAAAGGTTAAAGCATGGATTCCAATTGACGGTACGTATGATCTTGGTCCCGGACCGAGAATGGCCGAAAATAAACGCCAGTGGTCGTATGAGCTCTCCAAATGTATGACGTGCGGAGTATGCCTCGAGGCCTGCCCGAACGTAAACGATGACTCTTCATTTATCGGTCCTGCGGCTATTTCCCAGGTTCGCTTGTTTAACTCCCACCCGACCGGGGAAATGAACAAATCCGAGCGTCTGGAAGCCTTGATGGGTGAGGGCGGTATCAGCGGCTGCAGTAACGCACAGAACTGTGTGGAAGTTTGTCCGAAGGGCATTCCTTTAACGACTTCCATTGCAGCAATGAACCGCGAAACAAATATTCAGTCGTTTAAAAACTTTTTTGGCGGCGGGAACTAATTGATCAAAAGGCAGCCTCCGGGCTGTCTTTTGATTTATGGTTTATGAAAATGATCTTCCTGGCGAGTCGGAAAAACCTGGTGTCTTTTTGAAGAAGGCGGCCACTGCGTCTGTTCTTGTTTCCCTTAAATCAGAGTGGTACAATGTAGAAGTATTTACATACTGAAACCGCTGATAATAGTAGTGCACCGTACGCTCTGGATTTATGGAGCAGTTCGCAGTTGCGACTTTATTAAGGGTGAAGTACAATATAAAAAGCCTGCTTTCGAGAAAAACGTACATGGTGCGCATTTCTTAGTGAAAGCGATCTATATTGAAAAGGGGTATGAATCATGCAGGAAAAAACATTTACTATTACAAACGAAACAGGAATTCACGCGCGCCCAGCGACACAGCTCGTAAACAAAGCCGGTCAGTTTTCTTCAGATATTTCTTTAGAATATAACGGCAAATCGGTAAACCTTAAATCCATCATGGGTGTTATGTCTCTTGGCGTTGGAAAAGGCTCCGAGGTCACGGTTAAAATCGAAGGCAACGACGAAGAAGACGCTATGGAAGCAGTGGATCAAGTGATTAAAGAAGGGCTTGGAGAATAATGAGTGCCAGCCTGACCGGAATTGCTGCCTCGAAAGGAATAGCGATTGCAAAAGCTTTCCTTTTGGAACAACCGGAATTGGATGTAAGTAAACAACCGGTGGATAACGCCCAGGACGAAATTGCAAGATTTAAAGAAGCAGTCCAGGAGTCCAAGCAGGAACTTCAGGTTATTAAAGAAAAAACACTTCAGGACATGGGAGAAGATCAGGCTGAGATTTTCTCTGCACACCTGCTCGTGCTGGAAGACCCTGAGATTATGGACGGTGTCTCCAGTAAAATTACGGAGGAAAGTGCCAATGCAGAATACGCTCTCAGTGAAGTAGCGAACATGTATGTAGATATGTTTGAGAACATGGATAATGAATACATGAAAGAGCGTGCTGCAGATATCCGGGATGTGTCAAAGCGTGTACTTATGCATTTGTTTGGTCTCGAAAATACCAGCCTGGCAACAATTGATCAGGAAGTAGTCGTTATTGCTGATGATCTGACCCCGTCTGATACTGCTCAATTGAATGAATATGTGCAGGGTTTTGCTACAGACATCGGCGGGCGTACTTCTCACTCTGCGATTATGGCCAGATCGATGGAAATTCCGGCTGTAGTTGGAACGAAAGAAGCAACGGGCACGATTAATCAGGGCGATCTTTTGATTGTTGACGGCCTTGAAGGCCGGGTAATCATCAATCCGGGCGACGATGAAGTGCAGGAGTATAAAGAAAAGCTGGAGCAGTTTAACCGCCAGAAAGAAGAGTGGGCAAAACTGGTCAACGAACCGACAAAAACAGACGACGGCCATACGGTGGAATTAGCAGCCAATATCGGCACCCCGAATGACCTCGACGGTGTCCTGGCTAACGGTGCTGAAGGTATCGGTTTGTACCGGACAGAGTTCTTGTATATGGGCAGAAATGAACTTCCTTCCGAGGAAGAGCAGTTCGAAGCTTACAAAGAAGTGCTTGAGCGTATGGAAGGAAAGCCAGTCGTTATACGTACACTTGATATCGGTGGTGACAAAGAGCTCCCTTATCTGGACCTGCCAAAAGAAATGAATCCGTTTCTCGGCTTTCGTGCGATCCGTCTCTGTCTTGAAGAGAAGGATATGTTCCGGACGCAGCTGCGTGCTCTGCTGCGGGCCAGTTCTTATGGGAAATTAAAAATAATGTTCCCGATGGTGGCAACAGTAGAAGAAGTGCGTGAAGCAAAATCGATGCTTGCAGAAGCCAAAAAAGAGCTGCAGGATGAAAACATCGAGGTCTCCGGAGATATTGAAGTAGGTATTATGGTAGAAATTCCTTCCACAGCGGCAGCAGCAGAAATTTTTGCCAAAGAAGTAGATTTCTTCAGTATTGGGACAAACGACTTGATCCAATACACACTTGCTGCAGACCGTATGAGCGAAAAAGTAGCTCATTTGTATCAGCCTTATCACCCGGCAATCCTTCGCTTAGTTAAAAATGTGATCGATGCCGCTCATAAAGAAGGCAAATGGGCAGGTATGTGCGGCGAAATGGCCGGCGAGCCTGTAGCGGTTCCTCTTCTTTTAGGACTCGGATTGGATGAATTCAGTATGAGTGCGACTTCAGTACTTCCAGCAAGAACCCAGCTCCGTTCATTGAAAAAAACGGACGCAGAGGGTCTTGTAGAAGAAGCAATGAAATGTTCCACAGCAGATGAAATTGCTGAACTTGTTGAGAGCAGAGGATTTGTCATTCAATAAGCTGGAATGAGAAAAATACAAAAAGCCTGGAACCGTTGGTAGGTTCCGGGCTTTTTTGTGGGTGATGAAACGTGTATTTTCTTGTATACTGAAAAAGTTGATGTTTTTCAGCTGAAAAAGCTGTTGAACGGAAATTATAAAATTGTCAGCAGCTCAGGATTTACACAGGAAAGGTTAGAAAGCCTGTTTGGTGTCCAAGCCGGATAACAAGGTCTGAAAATGGAGAGAAGCGAATATGAAACAACCTATTGGCGTTATTGATTCAGGTCTTGGAGGCCTGACTGTTGCCCGCGAAATTTTAAGGCAGCTGCCGAAAGAAGAAATGATATACATAGGGGACACTGCCAGGTGTCCATACGGACCTCGTCCAATTGAAGAAGTACGGGAGTTCACCTGGCAGATGATTGCACGGCTGCAGTCTGAAAATATTAAAATGCTCGTGATTGCGTGCAACACGGCAACGGCCGTGGTGCTTGAGGAAGTAAAACAAATATTGGATATTCCGGTCATAGGTGTGATAACACCGGGGGCCATATCCGCGTTGAAGGTGACAAAAACAGATCAGGTAGCAGTGATTGGCACCAGCGGAACCATTCACAGCGGTGCTTACGAACGGGCGTTGAAATCTATTAATGAAGAGGTCGAAATCACCTCGCTTGCCTGCGTGCCCTTCGTACCGCTCGTAGAACAGGGGCAGTACGAGGGCAGAGCCGTTCTTGATATTGTGAAGCAGACACTGCTGCCTTTAAAACAAGCTTCATATGATACGCTGATTTTAGGCTGTACTCATTATCCGCTGCTCGAAGACGTAATTCAGGAAGCGGTTGGACCGGACATCCAGTTAATTTCATCCGGTGATGAAACAGCCAGGGAAGTAAGCACACTGCTTAATTATCATGAAACGTTAAATACGGGAGAAACCCCTCCGTTTCACAGGTTTTACACGACCGGGCCCGAAAAAGAATTTCGGAGTATAGCAAACCAATGGATGGACCAGGATATAGAGCAGGTCGTGTCCATTCAACTCGATAATGACGACCGTTTTGCCGGAAGTGAAAAGAAAGGAAGATTGTATGAATCGATTGGACGGAAGGGAATGGAATGAGCTTCGTTCTATTCAAATTGAAACAGATTATTTAAAGCATCCGGAGGGTTCAGTACTTATATCCTTTGGACAGACAAAGGTAATTTGTACAGCGAGTATTGAAGAACGGGTTCCGCCTTTTATGCGCGGAGAGAAGAGGGGTTGGATCGCAGCCGAATATTCGATGCTGCCAAGAGCAACAGAAACCCGTAATATCCGCGAAGCGGCCCGGGGCAAGCTTACCGGAAGAACGATGGAAATCCAGCGCTTAATCGGGCGGGCTCTCCGTGCGGTCGTGGACCTGAAGCTTCTCGGGGAACGCACCGTCTGGATTGACTGCGACGTGATTCAGGCAGACGGGGGAACGCGTACGGCTTCGGTGACAGGAGCTTTTATTGCTCTCGCTATGGCTGTGCAGTCCTACCATGAGCTGGGGAAATTTAAAGGCTTCCCTATTACAGATTATTTAGCAGCTGTTTCTGTAGGGCTTAACGCGGAACAGGAAACGATCCTCGACCTTGCCTATGCAGAAGATTCGCAGGCAAATGTAGATATGAACGTAGTAATGACGGGAAAAGGCGAGTACGTGGAAGTACAGGGCACGGGCGAAGAAGCCTCGTACACAAGAAGACAGCTTAACAGTATGCTCGACTCTGCAGAGGCGGGAATGTATGAAATCATCCAGCTTCAAAAGCAGGTTATCGGGCCTGCTGCAGCTTCTATCCAGGAGAGCTTTTCAGACGATGACAGCGGAAGGGAGTTATAAATGAACACGGTAGTAATAGCTACGAAAAATCCGGGAAAAGTCAAAGAGTTTGAACACATGTTTGGCAGCGGGTATAAAGTGGAATCGTTACTGGAGAAAAATATTGATGACATTCCAGAAACCGGAGCCACCTTTGAAGAAAATGCGATTATTAAGGCCGAGGCTGTAAGAGATCATCTCAACTGCACGGTAGTTGCAGATGATTCCGGGCTGGAGATTGACGCCTTAGACGGACGTCCGGGTGTTTACTCCGCTCGTTATGCAGGAGAAGAAAAAGATGATGAAGCGAATATAGAAAAAGTGCTGCATGAAATGAAGCAGGTGCCCCGTGGCGGGCGGAGTGCCCGTTTTGTATGTGTGTTGGCTGTGGCATTTCCAGACGGCAGCGTGCATACATTTACGGGAACATGTGAAGGGGAGATAGCAGAATCGAAAGCTGGAGATAACGGCTTTGGTTATGATCCTGTGTTTTACCTGCCGGACTACGGGAAAACGATGGCAGAGCTGACTGCAGAAGAAAAGCACCGTATCAGCCACAGGGGCAATGCACTTGAAAAGCTACGGGTCCAGGGAAAAAATCTTCTGCAGGACGACTGAAAATAATTTTTACGAATCATAGAGAGCTGGAGGCAGAACGAATGGACATTTTAGTGGTAAGCGACAATCATGGAAGTGAAGAAGTATTAAAGCAGGTACTTGACCGTCATCAGAATGAGGTAAGTGCTGTATTGCATTGCGGAGATTCGGAAGCATCACCTGAAAATAAACTGTTAAGCGATGTGCATATCGTCCAGGGCAATGTAGACAGTCCGGGAAACTTTCCTGATGAATTAACAGTGGACGTAGGCCATATTAAAACGTACCTTACCCACGGTCATTTGTACCAGGTGAAAACGTCTTATGCTTCGCTCTTTTCCAAGGCTGAGCAGATCAATGCTGATCTGGTTTGTTCCGGGCATACTCATATAGCTGGGGCGTTTGAGGAGGATGGAACGATTTTTGTGAATCCAGGAAGCCTGCTTCTCCCACAGGAGCGTCCTGAACAGACATATGCTATTGTAAATGTCTCTAACCAGGGCCAGTCGATCAACGTTCATTTCTATGAAAGAGAGTCAGGCAGCGAGCTTCTTGAACTTTCGCAAAGCTTTCCGTTTCCAGAGGGAGAATAAAATCCCTCCGGAAACCTTTATTGACTTTTAAGGAAAAATATTTTAACATAATGAATGTCGCAAAAAACAGATGTCCCAGTAGCTCAGCTGGATAGAGCAACAGCCTTCTAAGCTGTAGGCCGCAGGTTCGAGTCCTGCCTGGGACACCATTTCCTAATTTAATTAATGATATGTTCAGAGACAGAAGGGGATCTCCTTTTCTGTCTCTTTTTATTTATTTCCGGCAGCGGGAAAAGAAGCCGAAGAAAACGCTTCAGGGTACTTTTTCTCGGGCTTTAGAAAAGAAAAGTGTCAGATTATATTTCGAGATCATGGACAATAGAGCATATATCTGATGCAGAAGTACAAATTATCTAAAAAGTTTATACAAAATGGTTGACCATAAACTGTATTCGGCGTAATATATACGTCAAACGTTAAAAATGTATTCAGAGAAAGAACATTTGCCTTTTGAGGGTGTACACGTTACCCTATGCATTAAGAAGGCAGAAGATAGATTGAAGGGGCGCAGAGGTGATATCAGTGGCGGAACAATGGATATTTTTGGATGGAGAGTTCGTCAAAAAGGAAGATGCCAAAATCTCCGTATATGATCATGGTTTTTTATACGGCGACGGTGTTTTTGAAGGCATTCGCGTATATAACGGAAATATTTACAAACTGGATGAACACCTCTTGCGTTTATACCACTCTGCGAAATCGATTATGCTTGATATCCCTCAATCAAAAGAAGATATGACGGAAATTATCAGGCAGACGCTGCAGAAAAATAAACTTGAAGATGCTTATATCAGGCTTGTTGTTTCAAGAGGTGTAGGAAATCTTGGCCTGGATCCGGCATCGTGTGCGAACCCTTCTATTATAGTTATAGCAGAGGAGCTTGCAATCTATCCAAAAGAATTTTACGAGCACGGTCTTGAGATTGTGACAGTCGCTACCCGGCGGAACCGGCCGGATGTGCTGAGTCCGAAAGTGAAATCATTAAATTATTTAAATAATATATTGGTGAAGATGGAAGCAAGCCTTGCAGGGGTCAGTGAAGCTTTAATGCTTAACGACCAGGGTTATGTGGCGGAAGGCTCCGCAGACAATATCTTTATTATTAGAAACGGCGTGCTGATGACACCCCCAGGGTACATCGGGGCTTTAGAGGGCATCACCCGACAGGCGATCCTGGAAATGGCCGAGGATATGGGATATGATGTGCGCGAAGAAGCGTTTACAAGGCACGATGTCTACACCGCAGAAGAGGTTTTTCTGACCGGGACAGCTGCAGAAGTCATTGCCGTTGTAAAGGTAGATGGAAGAGTAATCGGCGATGGTCAGCCGGGAGAAGAGACGAACCGGCTATTGCGCGCGTTCAGACAAAAGGTAGTAGAAGACGGAGTAAAAGTTTATTCAGACAATTCCCGCATAGAGATTGGCTAATTGCCTGATTAGATGTACAATATAATTAAATAGTATTGATAAATCGACGACAGGGACCAGTAAATAATAGATTTTCCTTCACAGAGAGCTGCCGTGGCTGAAAGAGCAGCAGGAAATCGTATTGAACTCCCCCTTGAGAGCTTTCCTGAACCTGAGTAAGGAAGGCCGGATGCCGACACGGCCTCCGTTATGGCAAACCGAACCGGAAAAACGGTTCTTAAGGCAATAAGTGCGAGCTTATTGTAAAAAAGGGTGGTACCGTGAAAAGCAGACGTCTTTTCGCCCCTTTAGAGCAGCAGCAGCTGTCTATTGGAGGTGAAAGGGCGTTTTTTATTATCCGGAGAGGTCCTTTTTAAGGGTGGCGGCATTGAAGCAGGCATGGAGAAAAAAGTGATTTGAGTATAAAAGGAGGAGCGAGTATGAACACAAGAGTGAGAGAAGTAAAAGGGCGCGAATTGAAGGATGAAAACCAGGAAATGAGTGGCTCAAGCATGCTGATCCAGGCGTTGGCCCGGGAAAATGTAGATACCATTTTTGGCTATCCCGGCGGAGCCATTCTTCCGACGTACGATGAAATCTACCGTACCGGTATCCGGCATATCCTCTCCCGTCATGAGCAGGGCGCCATTCATGCAGCAGAAGGGTACGCAAGAGTTTCAGGGAAGCCCGGTGTTTGTGTAGTAACATCAGGACCCGGAGCTACAAATGTGGTAACCGGCATTGCCGACGCCATGATTGATTCTCTCCCTCTTGTGGTTGTGACCGGCCAGGTGGCAACATCAGTGATTGGTACGGACGCCTTCCAGGAAGCGGACATCCTGGGCATTACGATGCCGATCACAAAGCATAATTTCCAGGCTCGAACGGTGGAAGACCTTCCGAGAATTATCCGGGAAGCATTCCATATTGCTACTACCGGCCGTCCGGGACCAGTCGTAATCGATCTGCCTAAAGACGTATCCATTGCCTCCGGGATGTTTCATTACGACGACGAGCCGAATCTCCCCGGGTACCAGCCAACGTATACGCCGAACAAGCTTCAAATCCGTAAGCTTGCTGAGGCGGTATCGAAAGCCAAACGCCCGGTTATACTTTCAGGAGCAGGCATTCTGCATGCCGGAGCTTCCCCGGAACTGCTTGAATTTGTTGAACAGCAGCAGATCCCAGTCGCTTCTACGCTTCTTGGACTTGGCGGTTTTCCAGGCACTCATGAGCTGGCACTCGGCATGGCGGGGATGCACGGAACGTACGCAGCCAATATGGCTCTCCATGAAGCCGACCTGCTTATCAATGTAGGTGCCCGCTTCGATGACCGTGTCACCGGCAATCTCGAGCACTTTGCCCCGCAGGCAACAGTCGCCCATATTGACGTTGATCCGGCAGAAATCGGTAAAATCATCGAGACGCATATTCCGGTAGTAGGAGACGCCAAAGAAGCATTACGCCTGTTAAATGAAGTGAATCCGAAGCCGGGCGAAAGCGTGCGCTGGAGAATGAAAGTGGACGAATGGCAGCAGGAGTTCCCGCTCTGGTACAAAGAAGGCTCTGAATATATTAAACCGCAAAAGCTTACAGAGCTTGTTTACGAAAAAACGAACGGTGAAGCAATCATCACCACGGACGTCGGCCAGCATCAGATGTGGGCAGCCCAGTATTACAAATTCGATCATCCGAACGCCTGGGTAACAAGCGGCGGTCTTGGAACGATGGGCTTCGGTTTTCCAGCCGCTATCGGTGCCCAGTTTGCTGAGCCGGACCGTCAGGTGGTAGCTATTCTGGGAGACGCCGGCTTCCAAATGACGATGCAGGAGCTTTCCATCCTGCAGGAGCTGAACCTTCCGGTGAAAGTACTTCTGGTCAACAACGCTTCCCTTGGTATGGTCCGCCAGTGGCAGCAGCTCTTCTATGAAGAGCGGTATTCCAACTCCCTGTTTCCGATCCAGCCGGATTTCGTGAAGATGGCGGAAGCGTATGATATTAAAGGGTATAAAATTACCGACGAAAATGAAGTAGCGGGGGTGCTTGAAGAAGCATTCAATTACAACGGCCCGGTGCTTATCGACTGCAGAGTGCACGAAGAAGAAAACGTGTATCCGATGATCGCTCCCGGGCAGGGGCACCATCAAATGGAAGGAGTGAAACCATGAGGCGGACCATTACAGCGACAGTAAACAATACAACAGGAGTGATGAACCGCATTACGGGTCTGTTTGCCCGCCGTCATTTTAATATTGAAAGCATTACGGTTGGAATGACGGAAAACCCGGAAGTGTCCAGGATGACATTTGTAGTAAATGTGAGCGACCAGCGGGGGCTAGACCAGGTCATCAAGCAGCTGAATAAGCAGGTGGATGTATTAAAAGTCCGTGATATTACCGATGAAGCGATTGTAGCCAGAGAACTTGCGATGATTAAAGTCATGACAGTTTCCGGCCAGCGTGGAGAAATATCGGATTTAATTGCCCCGTTCCGGGCCACAGTTATCGATGTGGGAAGAGAAAGCGTCACGATTCAAGTGACCGGAGATACCCCGAAAGTGGAAGCGCTCATCGACCTGTTAAGGCCTTACGGCATTAAAGAAATGGCCCGGACGGGTGTGACAGCCTTTCAACGGGCTACTAAAAAAAGCAGTGATCAAACCAGGTATTCCATTATTAATTAATGAGTATTCATAAAAGGAGAGGTTCCAGCAATGGCAAAGGTATTTTATAACAACGATGTAAATGAGGCAGCACTCCAGGAGAAAACAGTAGCAATCGTAGGGTATGGCTCACAGGGGCACGCTCACGCACAAAACCTCCGGGAAAGCGGCGTTCACGTTATCATTGGGCTCCGTCAAGGAAAGTCGTGGGACAAGGCGTCGGAAGATGGGTTTGAAGTATATTCGGTAAAAGAAGCGTCAGCGAAAGCAGACGTTATCATGATCCTGCTTCCGGATGAGTATCAGCCGACGATTTACACAGAAGAAATCAAGCCGGAGCTTAAAGCTGGAAAAGCGATCGCGTTTGCGCATGGTTTCAATATTCATTTCAGCCAGATCCAGCCGCCGGAAGATGTGGACGTGTTCATGGTAGCGCCGAAAGGGCCGGGACATATCGTGCGCCGGACATTTGAACAGGGAGCCGGAGTGCCTGCTCTGTATGCTGTGTACCAGGACGCAAGTGGAAACGCCACAGACTCTGCGCTTGCTTATGCAAAACAAATCGGTGCGGGACGTGCCGGAATTTTGGAAACATCGTTCCAGGAAGAAACAGAAACTGACCTTTTCGGAGAGCAGGCTGTTCTTTGCGGCGGAACGTCCGCGCTTGTTAAAGCCGGATTCGAAACGCTTGTTGAAGCCGGGTATCAACCGGAAATTGCCTACTTTGAGTGTCTG
This sequence comes from Marinococcus sp. LNHM3E3-2.2, assembly GCF_056034385.1. Lineage (NCBI taxonomy): Bacteria > Bacillati > Bacillota > Bacilli > Caryophanales > Bacillaceae > Marinococcus > Marinococcus sp. LNHM3E3-2.2. The sequence continues at coordinate 129,666 of NZ_JBQLIC010000008.1, read as the reverse complement.
CACGAGCTGAAACTGATCGTTGATTTAATGTATGAAGGCGGCCTTGAAGGCATGCGCTATTCCATTTCAGACACCGCTCAGTGGGGAGATTTTCAGGCTGGTCCACGCATCGTAACAGAAGATACTAAACAGGCGATGAAAGGCATCCTGACTGATATTCAAACTGGCCGTTTTGCCAAAGGATGGATCGCGGAAAATCAGGCGAACCGCCCAGAGTTCAACGCTACCAACGCCCGTGAAAGAAATCACCTCGTTGAGCAGGTAGGCCGCGAACTCCGCGAAATGATGCCGTTTGTTAACCCAAATTCCAAGGGAGTGTAATGCTGTGAAAAACATTAACGTTTTCGATACGACGCTTCGAGATGGAGAGCAGACGCCGGGCGTCAACCTGAACTTTGAAGAAAAGCTTCAAATTGCGAAACAGCTCGAACGTCTGGGTGTTGATATTATTGAAGCGGGATTTCCAGCCGCTTCTAAAGGCGATCTTCGTTCTGTGAAGGAAATTGCGGATACTGTCAAAAACAGTTCAGTAACCGGGTTGTCCCGGGCGCTGACTTCTGATATCGATGCCTGCTGGGAAGCGTTAAAAGGAGGGGCAGAGCCAAGAATCCACGTATTTTTGGCCACCTCCCCCATCCACCGTGAGCATAAGCTTCATATGACCCAGGCAGAGGTGATTGAGACAGCGGTGAACGCAGTGCGCTATGCAAAAGAGCGTTTTGCCAAAGTCCAGTTTTCTGCAGAGGATGCCTGCCGGACTGAGCTTCCGTTCCTGGCAGAAGTTGTCGAAGCAGTCATTGATGCCGGAGCAGACGTAGTAAATCTGCCGGACACGGTCGGATTTATTATGCCGGAGGAGATTCGCAGCATGTTCCGCTATATTAAAAGCGAAGTGCCGAACGCAGATAAAGCTGTACTGTCTGCGCACTGTCATGACGATCTCGGCATGGCTACTGCTAATTCGCTGGCTGCTGTAGAAGGCGGCGCCGAACAGGTGGAATGCACGATTAATGCGGTTGGGGAACGTGCCGGCAATGCTTCTTTGGAAGAAATTGCTGTAGCTCTTCATATCCGTAGTGATTTTTACGGTAAGTCCACTAATATTACGCTGAACGAAATTAAACGGACAAGCAGCCTTGTCAGTTCACTGATGGGGATGCAGGTTCCAAACAATAAAGCCGTTGTCGGCGACAACGCATTTGCGCATGAATCAGGAATTCATCAGGACGGAGTGCTGAAAGAAACATCCACGTATGAAATTATTACGCCGGAGCTCGTCGGTGTAGAAGCGAACCGGATGGTGCTCGGCAAGCTTTCCGGACGTCACGCCTTTAAAGAAAAGATTATTTCTCTTGGCTACAATGCCACCGAAGAAGAAATCAATAAAGTATTTAAATCATTCAAAGAGCTCGCAGATAAGAAAAAAGAAATTACAAATGAAGATATTTTTGCTTTAATGGCCGATGAAAAAGCCGGCGATGCAATGAAATATTATTCTCTTGAGACACTGCAGGTGACGTACGGCACCTCAAATATACCGACAGCCACAGTTACGGTGCTGGATCAGGCAGGAGAGCGTATCGAACACGCAGGTACTGGCTCGGGCAGCGTGGAGGCCCTTTACAACACGCTTGAAAAAATTGTAGGGGAAGGCTTTACGCTCCAGGATTACCGTATCCAGTCCACGACCGGCGGCCGGGACGCTTTGGCAGAAGTATTTGTACGGCTGGCATTTGAAGAAAATGAATCCAGTGGACGCGGCACAGATAATGACGTACTTGAAGCTTCCGCAAAAGCGTATATTAACGCTGTGAACCGGGTGTTAAACCAGCGTCGTGCAGAAAATCAGCCTAAAGTAGCAAATATATCCACGCCATAAAATAATTACTGAAGCAGCGGACAAGGGAGAGATCGAAATGGAAAAAAAGATTGCGATCCTGCCCGGTGACGGTATCGGACGGGAAGTAGTAGAGGCAGCAGCACAGGTGCTGAAGCAGATTGAAACATCGTTTAACCATTCATTCACATTTGAATATGCAGATATTGGCGGAGGAGCAGTGGATGATTACGATGATCCACTCCCTGCCCACACGCTCGATATTTGTAAAGGAAGCGATGCCATTCTGCTCGGTGCAGTTGGTGGCCCGGCGTGGGACCACCTTCCGGGAGAAAAACGTCCGGAAAAAGGACTGCTCCGTATCCGGAAAGAGTTAGGACTGTTTGCCAATCTGCGCCCGGTCCGCAGTTTCAAAAGTTTGCTGCACAGTTCACCCCTGCGTGAAGAAGTGATCGACGGAGTCGATGTAATGATTGTCCGGGAATTGACCGGAGGACTTTATTTCGGGGAGCCGAGAGAACGCCGGACTATCAACGGCGAAGAAGCAGCGGTGGACACATTGGTTTATAAAAAATCAGAAATCCGGAGAATTGTTCAGCAGGCCTTTGAAATTGCCCGTTTACGCACGCAAAAAGTAATATCAGTCGACAAAGCAAACGTTCTTGAATCAAGCCGCCTTTGGCGGGAAACGGCTGAAGAAACAGCTAAAGACTATCCGGATGTGGAGCTTGAGCATATGCTAGTGGATAACGCGGCCATGCAGATTATGTATAATCCGAAAAAGCTGGACGTCATCGTCACGGAAAACATGTTCGGGGATATTTTAAGCGACGAAGCGTCGATGCTGACAGGTTCACTCGGCATGCTTCCGTCTGCGAGCATGGGCAGTGAAAAGCCCGCTTTATATGAGCCGGTCCATGGCTCGGCTCCTGACATCGCCGGACAGGGAACAGCGAATCCTCTGGCTACGATTGCTTCGAGTGCAATGATGCTGAAGTATTCCTTTGGACTTCAGCGGGAATCGGATGTAGTGGAGGAAGCTATTGAACAGGTCCTCTTAGAAGGTCTGCTTCCGGCAGACTTAAGCAGAGGTAAAACATCTGCTGCTTCAACGGAAGAAGTCACAAAAGCCGTGTGCAGTCATATTGCACGGCTGGCAGGAAAATAATAAAAGGAGGAAGTTCCATGAAGCCGAGAACAATCATCGATAAAATTTGGAACGAACATGCTGTTCGTGCCGAAGCGGGCAAACCGAATTTAATGTATGTTGATCTTCATATGGTCCACGAAGTCACGTCCCCGCAGGCATTTGAAGGCCTTCGGCTGAGCGGGCGTCCGGTGAGGCGTCCGGACCTGACATTTGCGACTATGGACCATAACGTACCGACGCTGAACCGGGAGTCTATTACGGATGCCATTTCAAAAAAACAGATCGATACGCTGTTTGACAACTGTAAGGAATTTGGGGTGGAGCTTGCTGACATTCACAGCCCGAACAATGGCATTGTCCACATTATCGGCCCAGAGCTCGGACTGACCCAGCCAGGGAAAACGATCGTGTGCGGCGACAGCCATACGTCGACCCACGGAGCTTTTGGAGCCCTTGCCTTTGGTATCGGCACAAGTGAAGTGGAGCATGTGCTTGCCACTCAGACACTTTGGCAGTCTCCTCCTAAAACGATGGAGGTCCACGTGGACGGGAGACTGGGCACTGGGGTCACAGCGAAGGACATTATTTTGTCGATCATCGCTAAATTCGGTGTTGATTTTGGCAGCGGTTATGTTTTGGAATATACCGGTGAGGCAATTCGCGGTCTGACGATGGAAGAGCGGATGACGATCTGTAACATGTCCATCGAAGCCGGGGCTCGTGCTGGCCTGATCAGCCCGGATCAGGTGACGTTCGATTACTTGAAAGGCCGCCGGTTCGTGCCGGAAGGTGCAGAATTTGAGGAGAAAGTGGAGCAGTGGCGTCAGCTTGCTACAGATGAAGGAGCTGAATACGACGAGCGCGTAGTGATCCCTGCAGATGAAATTGAACCGATGGTGACCTGGGGAACCAACCCGTCCCAGGGTGTAGGTATTCACGGTACGGTTCCTTACCCGGAAGATGGAAAAAGTGCCACGGAGAAAAAAGTGATCAAAACATCGCTTGACTACATGGCTTTGGAGCCGGGGACGAAAATTACAGATATTCATGTGCAGCATGTGTTTCTTGGTTCCTGTACCAACGCACGTATCGGAGATCTTCGTGAGGCTGCTAAAATTATCCGCGGTAACAAAGTAGCCGACGGTATCCGCGCGATGGTGGTGCCCGGATCCCAGCAGGTGAAAATGCAGGCAGAGGAAGAAGGACTCGATCAGGTATTTAAGGAAGCTGGATTTGAGTGGAGAGACTCCGGGTGCAGCATGTGCCTTGGTATGAACCCTGATTTTGTGCCGGAGGGAGAGCGCTGTGCCTCCACGTCCAACAGAAATTTTGAAGGCAGACAGGGAAAAGGTGCAAGAACCCATCTGGTCAGTCCGGCTATGGCAGCAGGGGCTGCTATTTATGGACACTTTGTGGATGTACGAAAATTAGATCAAACGATTTCTTCATAAGGAGGTGGCAGCATGGAAGCACTCACAGTGCACGAAGGAAACACGGCAGTACTTGAACGGGCAAACGTGGACACGGACCAGATTATTCCGAAGCAGTTTCTGAAACGCGTAGAACGTACCGGGTTCGGCCAGTTTTTATTTTTCGACTGGCGCTTCAAGTCAGATGGAGAAGAAGATCCTTCGTTTGAGCTGAACTACCCGTCAGCAGCCAATGCCTCAATTTTGATTGCCGATCATAATTTTGGCTCGGGCTCTTCGAGGGAACACGCCCCGTGGGCCCTGCAGGACTATGGGTTTCGCGTTATTATTGCTCCCAGTTATTCAGATATTTTTTACAATAACTGCGTCAAAAACGGGATACTGCCGGTGAGGCTGCCCGAAGATCAGGTTTATGAACTGATGCAGAATGGGAATGATAAAGAATACCACTTGACAGTAGATTTACAGGATCAGCAAATCTTTGATAAGGATGCCGATTTTCAGGCAACATTTGAGATAGATCCCTATTGGAAGGAAATGCTGTTAAACGGATGGGATGAAATTAGTATTACGCTTCAATATGAAGAAGATATTGAAGCTTATGAAAAACGGGTCAAAGTTTAACGGGGGAAGGCGGCCCACAGCGGCCGTCTTCATTTTTACATTAAGCTCTAATGAACGCAGTTATTCATACATACATATACTATTTGGTCTGCCCATACAAAAGGTTTAAGATCTACTGGATAGCGGATTTGCAAAGAAGGAGGCTTCAGATGGATAAAAGGCTGAATCAGAAGGTTGTTTCTTTCCCCGGAACAGCCGGGCAATTGGTTAAGCAGGGACTCGAACAGCTGAAGTCCGGGGAAAAGGAGCAGGCTGTACATGTTTTTCGCCAGGCACTGCTTCATGAGAGTGATAACCCGGACGCCTCCTACGGTCTTCTTTTAGCTTATGCGGAAGCAGGACAGCTGCAGGAAGCAGCGGGGTGGGCAGAAGAACTGCTTAAAGACAACACCAGTGACTTCATCGAAATTCTGCACGTATACGTACCGGTGTTAGCCCAGCTTGGCAGGTACGACCAGGTAATTGAAACGCTGGATGAAGTGCAGAATACAAAAGAAGTGCCTGCCCATCTGAGAGAACAGTTCCAGGAATTATATGTCCTGGCCGACGGCATGACTCAGATGGAAGCAGAAACGGAAGAATATGATACAACGCCTGAGGGACACTCCTCGCTTCCGGTGGAATGGGAAATGGTGCTTCAAATGGGGACGGAGGACCAGAAGCTTCATGTGTTAAATGTACTTCGAAAAGAAGGGCCGGAAAAATGGATGCCTGCAATAAGAGAACTGCTGGGCCGTCCGGAGACATCGCCATTAATGAAAAGCTTCCTTCTTCTGCTTCTGAAGGACTGGCGGGTCGAAGACGCCGTCTGGGTACAGAAGCTGGGCAGGAAAGGGGAGTTCGCTCCGTCAACGCTTCCGGCTTTAGAAGAAAGCAGCTCATATAAAGAGTCCTCGTTTCTGCTCGACCGTTCACTCGGGGACAAGGATCCAGTACTTCTGCAGCACGCGAAAGAGCTGCTGCAGCAGCTGCTATTGTATTATTATCCCTTTCCTCCTTCGGTTCAGATTGAAGTGCTTGCAGCAGTGCTGCATTATGAGACGTTCCGGCAGTTTGAGCCGCTCCCGGACGAACAGACTATCAGGAGTTTTTACGGAGTAGCTGAACCAAGCTTTAAATCGATGCAGCAGGAATACGAAAGAATCCAGGGGTTCATTCAGGAAATCTGAAAAGCCCCTATTTGAAAGTGATGTTTAATCCCTTGTGGGAGTAAGTTTAGCGGAAAATGAATCATTCATTGAAATGGTTTAGTGTTATGTTATAATAGGGTAGTTGTTTACACGGTAGAACCTAGTTATTTGGAGGGAATTTGAATGAATGCCAGTTGGGAAAAGAAAGAAGGAAACCAGGGAGTCTTAACCGTAGACGTAGAATCGGAACGGTTTGACAAAGCTCTGGATCAAGCATTTGATAAAGTGAAAAACGATGTATCTATTCCAGGATTTCGTAAAGGGAAAGTACCACGGAAGCTTTTCGAAAGCCGTTTTGGAGTAGAGTCTCTATACCAGGATGCCCTCGACATCCTGCTTCCGGATGTTTATGCCGAAGCAGTTGATGAAGCGGGTATTGAGCCAGTGGACCGCCCGGAAATCGATGTGGAAGAAGTGGAAAAAGGCAAAGACCTGAAATTCACTGCTACAGTAACTGTAAAGCCGGAAGTAGAACTCGGCGAAATTAAAGGGCTGGAAGTAGAAGAGTTCGATACTTCTGTATCAGAAGAAGAAGTAAACCAGGAGCTTGAAAATCTTCAAAGCAAATACGCAGATCTTGCCGTAGTGGAAGAGGGCGAAGTGCAGGACGGAGATACCGCTGTACTCGACTTCGAAGGTTTTGTCGACGGTGAAGCCTTTGAAGGCGGCAGTGCGGAAAACCATTCGCTCGAAATCGGCTCTAATTCCTTCATTCCAGGATTTGAAGAGCAGGTTGTAGGCATGCAGCCGGGAACAGAAAAAGATATTACAGTTACTTTCCCGGAAGAGTACCATGCTGAAAATCTTGCCGGACAGGAAGCTGTCTTTCATGTTAAACTTCACGAAATCAAGCGTAAAGAGCTTCCAGAGCTCGACGATGAATTTGCGAAAGACGTAGAAGAGCATGAAGCAGAAACGCTCGACGAGCTTAAACAGGCAGTACGCCATCAGCTCGAACACGACCGTGAGCATGAAAAAGAACATCACGAGCGCGATGCTGTAGTTGAAGCAGCAGCAGAGAAAGCTTCTGCAGAAATTCCACAGGCAATGATCAATACAGAATCTGACCGCATGCTTCAGGAATTCAGCCAGCGCCTTCAGTCCCAGGGAATGACTCTGGAAATGTACCAGCAGGTTACCGGTACGGACGAAGAAGGCATGAAAGAGCAGTTCCAGCCGGAAGCTGAAAAGCGCGTACGGATGAATCTGACTCTTGAAGCTGTAGCTGAGCAGGAAAACCTCGAAGCAAGTGAAGAAGATGTGGAAAACGAACTTCAAAAAATGGCTGATATGTATCAGCGCGATAAAGAAGAAATTCGCAGCCTTATCGAAATGCAGGGCGGCGTGGATATGCTGAAGCAGGATCTTCGTCTGCAGCGTGCTATCGATTATCTGGTTGAGCACAGCAAAACTGTACCGAAGAAAGAAGAACCGGAAGCTGAAGGAGCAGAAAACGAATAAAGCAGAAATGCTGCAAAAATCCTGAGGGTGAAGTATGCCTTCAGGATTTTTCCGCCTGAAACGGTCAAAAATCAGCATGTTCCGGCCGCTCTGACTAAAGGGTATTGTTTCGATTTCCATAGGAAAGTATGATACAATTCAACTCAAGCGCAATAATTGTGTTATTTAAAAACTTCCTATATAGTAAACGAAGAATTAATAATTGTGTTTAGACAGAGCAGAGAATATGCCGCGTTGAGAAAAGTCATCGAAGGGCTTAATCATACGGATTGATTGTATACATGACACTGCTTTAATTGTTTCATATTTAGGTGAGGGGTGAACCAGTTGATTAAATTCAATGAAGAAAAAGGACAATTGAAATGTTCCTTCTGTGGAAAAACTCAGGATCAGGTTCGTAAACTGGTCGCCGGGCCCGGTGTATACATTTGTGACGAATGTATCGAACTGTGCACGGAGATCGTGGAAGAAGAATTAGGTTCAGAAGAAGAAGTGGAATTCGAAGAAATTCCGAAGCCGTACGAAATCAATGAAACACTCGATGATTATGTCATCGGCCAGGAAAGAGCAAAAAAATCGCTCTCTGTAGCTGTCTATAACCACTACAAACGTGTGAATTCCACAAAGAAAACCGACGACGTGGAACTGGCTAAAAGTAATATAGCACTCTTAGGCCCGACCGGGAGCGGAAAAACGCTATTAGCGCAGACGCTGGCCCGTATTTTGAACGTTCCGTTTGCGATCGCAGACGCAACTTCCTTAACAGAAGCAGGGTATGTGGGTGAAGATGTGGAAAACATTCTGCTGAAGCTGATCCAGGCAGCTGATTATGATACAGAAAAAGCAGAAAAAGGGATTATTTACATCGATGAAATCGATAAAGTAGCCCGTAAGTCGGAAAACCCTTCCATCACCCGTGACGTATCCGGAGAAGGGGTTCAGCAGGCGCTTCTGAAAATTCTGGAAGGCACCACAGCCAGTGTTCCTCCGCAGGGAGGCAGAAAGCATCCTCATCAGGAATTTATCCAGATCGATACGAGCAATGTGCTCTTCATCTGCGGTGGTGCGTTTGATGGCATCGAACAGATTGTAAAAGAACGCCTTGGCCGTAAAATTATCGGTTTTGGAGCAGAGTCTGAAAATGCTGAAATGGGCCACGATGAATATATGAGCCGGATTCTTCCGGAAGACCTGCTGCGCTATGGTCTTATTCCTGAATTTATCGGCCGGATCCCTGTTATTTCCAGCCTGTCGCAATTAGACGAGGAAGCATTGATTGAGATCCTGACCCAGCCGAAAAACGCGCTCGTCAAGCAGTATCAGAAACTGCTCGAAATGGATGAAGTTGAGCTTGAATTCACCGAAGACGCGCTGCGTGCGATTTCGCGGAAAGCAATTGAACGGAAGACCGGAGCACGTGGTCTGCGTTCCATCATCGAAGGAATTATGCTTGATGTAATGTATGATCTGCCTTCTAAAGAAGAAATTGTTTCCTGCACTATTACAGCAGAAAGCGTAGATAGTGATGGGTCGCCTCTTCTGAAAACAAAAGATGGCAAAGAAGTAACGTTAAAACAGTACAAACCAAAAGAAAGTGCATAAACGGTTTTTCGCCTGAATGAAAAGGGACCTTATACAGAAACCCCCGCATCCGTATGGTGCGGGGGTTCTGATTATTTATACATAGCATTTATAGACGACTTCCTGTCAATGAGTAATGTTTCATAGACAGTAATTTTATAAATAGGATAAAATAAATAGTATACCTTTAGTACGTAACAACCGCATCACTGCACAGCAAACGAACATAATTTGACAATAGAGGTGTTAGCGAATGCCAAATACAACAACGATCTCCATACCGATGCTGCCGCTTCGCGGGCTGCTGGTGTTCCCGTCGATGGTGCTCCATTTGGATGTGGGTAGGGATAAATCGGTGGAAGCCCTTGAGCAGGCGAATGCGAAAGACAGCCGGATTCTGCTTGTAACACAGAAAGATTTATCAGTAGATAATCCGGGCGAAGCTGATGTGTACCATGTCGGTACGGTGGCAAAAATTAAGCAGATGCTTAAGCTTCCAAACGGAACCATCCGTGTACTTGTGGAGGGTCTGGAGCGCGCAGAGATAAAAGAATTTATCGATAAGGACGCTTTTTTTGAAGTGGAAATGGAAGTACTGCCTACGGAAGAGAACGCAGATTCGGCTGAGGAACAGGCGTTAATGAGAAAGGCGCTGGAAGCTTTTGAACAGTATGCGACTGCTTCTAAGCGCATTTCCAGTGAAACGATCCAATCGGTGCAGGACATTGCAGGGGCCGACCGGCTCGCTGATATGATCAGCTCTCATCTGCCGTTGAAGGTGGCAGAGAAGCAGGAGCTGCTCGAACAATTCACCGCCTCGGAGCGTCTGCGTAAAATTATCGATATTCTGCAGAAAGAACAGGAAGTATTAGGTCTTGAAAATCAAATTGGGCAGCGCGTGAAAAAATCGATGGAAAAAACGCAGCGTGAATACTACCTGCGCGAACAAATGCGGGCGATCCAAAAAGAACTCGGAGAGACGGACGGAAAAGAAAGTGAAGTCGATGAACTCAGAGAAAAAATTCAGCAGGCAAAAATGCCCGAACAGGTTCAGGAAAAAGCTGAGCGGGAGCTCCGCCGCTATGAAAAGATGCCAGGGGCTTCTGCAGAGACTTCCGTTATCCGGACATATATCGAATGGCTTGTGGATATACCGTGGTATGAGGAAACAGAAGACCAACTCGATATTAAGCGTGCCCAGCGGGTTCTCGATGAAGATCATTACGGACTCGAAAAAGTGAAGGACCGGGTGCTTGAGCATTTAGCCGTGCAGCAGCTGACAGAATCAGTGAAAGGCCCGATTCTATGTCTGACAGGACCGCCGGGTGTTGGGAAGACCTCCCTGGCACGTTCCATTGCGCGTTCGCTCGACCGTAATTTCACCAGAATGAGCCTTGGAGGCATCCGGGATGAAGCAGAAATTCGCGGGCATCGCAAAACCTATGTCGGTGCTATGCCCGGACGTATTATTCAGGGAATGAAAAAAGCCGGGACCATCAATCCGGTATTTCTGCTTGATGAAATCGACAAAATGGCCAGTGATTTCCGGGGAGACCCGTCTTCAGCAATGCTTGAGGTGCTTGACCCGGAACAAAATAATACATTTGAAGATCATTATGTGGAAGAGCCTTATGATCTTTCCAAAACGATGTTTATTACCACGGCAAACAATATGAACACGATCCCTGAGCCGCTGCTCGACCGGATGGAGGTCATCCGCATTGCCGGTTACACCGAAATTGAAAAAGAAGGCATTGCCAAAAATCATCTTGTGGAAAAGCAGATTAAAGAAAATGGCTTAACCAAAGGAAGCATCCAGTTCCGCCAGGGAGCTCTTTTGAAACTCATACGCGAGTATACAAGAGAAGCAGGAGTCCGTGGACTCGAGAGAGAAATTGCAGCGGTGTGCCGGAAAGCAGCAAAGCTGATTGTGATGGGAGAAAACAAAAAAGTAGTAGTAACGCCGGCGAAAATCGAAGAACTGCTTGGGCGTCCGCGGTACCGCTACGGACGTGCAGAAGAGGTAGACCAGGTGGGAGCGGCTACCGGTCTTGCCTATACAGCTGCCGGTGGAACGACTTTATCTATTGAAGTGTCTCTCGCAAAAGGAAACGGACAGCTGCAGTTAACCGGAAAGCTCGGCGACGTCATGAAGGAATCCGCGCAGGCAGCATTCAGTTATATTCGTTCCAAAGCGGATGAGTGGGGCGTCGATCCGGACTTTCAGGAAAAATGGGATATTCATATTCACGTTCCGGAAGGGGCCACTCCCAAAGACGGACCTTCTGCCGGTATTACGATTGCAACAGCCCTGGTGTCCGCATTGTCCGGCCGGAAAGTGAAAAAGGAAGTAGGGATGACCGGCGAAATTACTCTGCGCGGCAGAGTGCTTCCGATCGGCGGACTGAAGGAAAAATCAATGAGCGCCCACCGGGCCGGACTGACGACGATCCTAATCCCTGCCGATAATGAAAAAGATTTAGAAGATATACCGGAGAGCATCAAAAAAGATATTACATTTATCACGGTGAAGCATCTCGATGAAGTGTTAAAAGAAGCATTGGAGGAGAAAAATGAAAGTTCATAAATCGGAGCTGGTTATAAGCGCGGTCAGCCCAAAGCAATACCCTGAAGGAGGACTTCCGGAAATAGCTCTGGCCGGAAGGTCCAACGTTGGGAAGTCTTCGTTTATTAATTCCCTGTTAGCGAGAAAAAACCTGGCCCGGACCTCTTCAAAGCCCGGCAAAACACGTACGCTCAACTTTTATAATATCGAAGACCGCTTTTTGTTTGTAGACGTTCCCGGCTACGGATATGCGAAAGTATCAAAAAGCGAACGGGCAGCCTGGGGCGAAATGATGGAAGAGTATCTCAAAAGCAGAGAGGTGCTGAAAGCTGCTTTTATGATTATCGATTTTCGCCACGAGCCGACAAAAGATGATATAGCCATGTACGATTATTTGAAATTTCATGAGCTGCCGGTAGTTATTATTGCAACAAAAGCGGACAAAATTACGAAAAATAAACGTCCGCGTCATTTAAAGCGTGTTAAAGAAACACTTAAGCTGAAGCCGGAGGACCAGACGGTCGTGTTTTCTGCAGAAACCGCCCAGGGTAAAGATGAAGCGTGGCGGGCCATTGAGCAGTTTATTTGAAAATGATATGTGGAAGATATACATTGGAACGGTGAGTAAAAGAAAGATACAGAAGAAAAACTGTCAGCCGTTGTTCACAAATTAATGCCAAAAGACAAATAGTTGTGTGATACAATGGGTTGTGTGAAGAGTGGAACGTATAAATAGAGTTGAACATTTGGTGGTTGCATTAAACATGGTACTGATGACGCAGGGGGTGAAGATACGAACATGCATATTATTGTCGCTGGATTAGACTATAAAACAACTCCAGTTGAAACGAGAGAGCGATTGGCTTTTCAGGAGGATACACTTCCTCAGGCACTGCAGGAGCTTCGTGACATGAAAAGCATCCTGGAATGCGTCATCGTATCTACTTGTAACCGGACAGAGGTGTATGCAGTCGTCGACCAGCTGCATACAGGAAGACATTTTGTGAAAAAATTTCTGGGCCGCTGGTTCGAAATGCCACAGGAAGACTTTGGCCCATTTTTAAATATACGCGAAAATGATGCAGCGGTGCAGCATTTGTTTCAGGTTGCAAGCGGTCTTGATTCCATGGTGATTGGTGAAACACAAATACTGGGCCAGGTGAAAAATGCCCTTGCTACAGCGCATGAGAATGAAACGACTGGCACGATATTTAATGAACTGTTTAAACGTGCAGTCACGTATTCCAAACGGGCCCATCACGAAACAGAAATTAACGACAATCCTGTATCAGTCAGCTATGCAGCTGTTGAGCTTGGTAAAAAAGTCGTCGGCTCGTTCAAAAACAAGCGGGTGCTTGTTTTGGGTGCCGGAAAAATGAGCGAATTGACAGCTAAGCATCTGCACTCCGGCGGTGCTGCCGAAGTGACAGTGTTTAACCGTACGTATGAAAAAGCAGAACAGATTGCCACGCAGTTTAACGGCGAAGCAAAACCAATGGAGGAGCTGACTGATGCGCTTTGGCAGGCTGATGTTTTAATTTCTTCCACGGGTTCGGATTCATATGTGCTGAGTAAAGAGCAGGTGGCTTCTGCCAGCAAAAAAAGAAAAGGCAAACCGCTGTTTATGGTTGATATTGCGGTTCCAAGAGATTTGGACCCAGCATTGAATCAGCTCGATAACGTTTTTTTGTATGACATTGATGATCTGCAGGATATTGTGAATTCCAATATGGAAGAACGCAAAAAAGCTGCAGCACTGATGGAGAGAATGATCCATGCTGAAGTCTCGGATTTCAAGGACTGGGTGCATACTCTCGGAGTGGTACCGGTGATTTCAGCTCTTCGGACAAAAGCTCTGGCTATTCAGGCAGATACCATGGATAGTGTGGAACGGAAGCTTCCGGAGCTGACCGAACGGGAAAAGAAAGTGCTGCGTAAGCACACAAAAAGCATTATCAATCAAATGATCAAGGATCCGATAACGAAAGCTAAAGAAATGGCTGATAACAACGATGCAGAAGAAATGCTGCAGCTGTTTACCGAAATCTTTGCTCTTGAAGAGGAAGTAGAAGAAGCAAGAGCAGCAGAGGAGCGCCAAATACGCAAGGAAGAGGCGGAAGAGGAATGGAATGCCTCCAGAGAATCACGCGGGTTCCGCCTTCCATATGCTTACGCGACAGATGTCGCTGTTCGTTCCTAAGAGAGGGGCGTCAGGATGGTTGCAGCCGAGGGAATTATTTATATCGTAACGATTGTACTATACGGCCTGAGCGTCCTTTGCTACTTCGTTGATTTTTCTCAAACCAACCGGAAGGTGAACCGACTCGCCTTCTGGTTGCTTTCTATTGTCTGGACTTCGCAGACGGCCTTTTTAGTACTTAGAATATTTATGTATGATCGTGCACCAGTAATCACGCCTTTTGAAGGCATGTATTTCTATGCGTGGTCGCTTGTGACCATTTCACTTATCGTGAACTGGTTTTTTCGAATGGATGTACTGGTTTTCTTTTTAAATGTGATCGGATTTCTGCTGATGACGTTCAGCTCTTTTTCGTTTAACGGCGATATTCCAAATGAGCTTGAAACGCTGCTCTTGTCTGAGACACTCGTGGTGCATATTATTTTTATTCTGCTTTCTTATGCTTCATTTACCCTGGCATTTGTATTCTCCGCAATGTATGTGCTGCAGCATCAGCTTTTAAAAAGGAAGCAGTGGGGGAAACGGTTAATCAGAATGGAAAACCTGCCGAAAATGGAAAAGCTGGCGGGAACGACCACGGTGATTGGAGTCCCTCTTTTATTCGCGGGGCTGGTGTTTGGTTTTCTCTGGGCAGGGAAATGGTACGACTCTCTCCCCTGGCAGGACGCAAAAGTCATCGGTTCGATCATTCTGCTTGGCTTTTACAGTACGTATATATATTTACTGGCCGTTCATCACTGGCGCGGGTACCGGATGGCGCTTTTAAACGTTGCCTGTTTTTTTGTTTTACTCATTAACTATTTTATTTCCAGTGATTTGAGTCAGTTTCATATATGGTACTTATAATAACTATGGATGCTTAGAAAGGAATGGCTAAACGCATGCGCACAATTACCCTGGGCACTAGAAAAAGTAATCTGGCATTAAAACAAACGGAGTGGGTGCAGCAGGAGCTTGAAAAGCTGGACCTTCCTTATCGTTTTGAAGTGAAAAAAATCTCTACAAAAGGTGACCGTGTTCTGGACCGGACGCTATCTAAAGTTGGCGGAAAGGGCCTGTTTGTAAAGGAAATTGAGCAGGCGCTTGCAGATGGCGAGATCGATATAGCCGTACACAGCATGAAGGATCTCCCGGGAGAGATGGCGGAAGGCTTCGAGGTCGGCGCTGTCACAAACCGGGTGGACCCGCGGGATGCCTATATTGCAAACGATCATGTGAAGTTTCATAACCTGCCGCTTGGAGCAGTAGTTGGTACGAGCAGTCTGCGGCGCACATCCCAAATTAAAGCAGAGCGCCCGGATTTAAACGTCCAGTGGATTCGGGGCAATATTGAAACCCGGCTCCGGAAGCTGCGTGAGGAAAGCTTTGATGCTATTATTCTAGCCGCCGCCGGCCTGGAGCGCATGGGCTGGAGCGATGAGATTGTCACGGAATTTCTCGAGCCCAATATGTGTGTGCCGGCCGTAGGGCAGGGCGCACTTGGTATTGAATGCCGCAGCGGGGACGAAGATATATTAAAGATCATTCAACACCTTCATGATGAACCAGTAGCGGTATGTGTTGCTGCAGAGCGGGCTTTCCTGAAAGCCGTAGAGGGAGGATGTGCGGTGCCGATTGGTGGATACGCCACGCTTAATAAGCAGGGTAATGTACAATTAACCGCCATGATTGGATCCACGGATGGACGCAAAATACTAAAAGAAAAGCTCACGGGTGACAATCCGGAAGAAATGGGCAGAAAAGCCGCAAACGCCCTGCTTGGACGGGGCGGCAAAGAAATTCTGGAACAGGCCCGGGAAGAGATGGGGGAAGAATAGTGACAGCAACAGTACTGGTGACAAGAGGAGCCGGCCAGAATGCAAGTCTGGTGCAGGGTCTTCAGTCTGCAGGCTGTTGTGTCAAAGCGGTTCCGGTTATTACGACCGTACCGGTACGGGGCAGGGAAAAGACGATAGCAGAGCGGTGGCAGAGCGGAGATATAGACTGGATGCTGGTAACCAGTGTGAACACCGTCTATTATCTGGCGGAGTGGCAAAAGCGGTATGGTCTGGGTATCCCTCCAGGCTTAAAAACAGCTGCTGTGGGGCCCAAGACCAAGCAAGCGCTGGAACAGGAAGGCTTTCATGTAGAGCTGATGCCGGAAAAATATAAAGCCGTTTCGTTAGCTGAATCAGCCGCACGAGTGATCGGCCGCGGGGAGAATGTGCTTCTTCCCCAAAGCGCCCAGGCAGCTGATACCTTGTACCGCTCACTTACGGCCCAGGGCATCAGCGTATGGGTATGGCATTTGTATACGACGGTACCGGAAGAAAAAAATGGGGCTCTTCTGCAGACGGTCTTAAAGACCCGGGAAGTGGACGTACTGACGGCTGCGAGCCCTTCCTCTGTAGATGCACTGTATCGGCTTGCAGGAGATTACCGGCAGGCGCTTTTGACTATTCCCGTAGTGGCAATCGGCCCATCGACCGGACGCGCTGCCCGCGAGAGCGGGTTCAAGTATGTGTACGAAGCAGGAATTCATTCTGTTGAAGGAATGATAGAAAAAACCAAGGAAATTACTTAGGAGGCTTCACATTGGCTGATTTACATTTCCGCCGGCACCGCAGGTTGCGGACAACGCCAGGTATAAGAGCAATGGTAAGGGAAAATGAATTAAGACCCAACGATTTGATTTATCCTATTTTTGTCGTCGAAGGGGAAAATGTGCGTAAAGAAGTGCCGTCCATGCCGGGGGTCTATCACGTTTCCCTGGATTATTTGGATACGGAAATGGACGAATTGGAAGCCCTCGGTATTCCGAGCGTCATCGTGTTTGGCGTGCCTCATGAGGAAGAAAAAGATGCAGAAGGAACCCCGGCGTTTCTAAGAGACGGAATTGTCCAGCGGGCGATCCGGCAGATTAAAGAAAATCATCCGGCATTAACGGTGATTGCGGATACCTGTCTGTGCCAGTATACAGACCACGGGCACTGCGGGGTAATTCATAACGGCTACGTGGATAACGATGAATCACTGAGAAACCTCACAGAAACCGCGGTCTCCCAGGCGGAAGCCGGAGCAGACATTATTGCGCCGTCGAACATGATGGATGGCTTTACAGCGGCTATCCGGGAAGGACTTGATAGAGCAGGGCACGTCACGGTGCCGCTTATGTCCTACACGGTTAAATATGCCAGCGCTTTTTACGGCCCTTTCCGTGACGCGGCTCACAGCACTCCTTCGTTTGGGGACCGGAAAACGTATCAGATGGATCCTCCGAACCGGCTTGAAGCGTTAAAAGAAGCGGAAACTGATGTCGAAGAGGGAGCCGATTTTCTCATTGTGAAGCCGGCCCTTGCTTATCTCGATATCGTAAGAGAAGTGAAGGAGCGCACCGGTTATCCAGTGGTGGCTTATAACGTTTCCGGGGAATATGCGATGATTAAAGCCGCCGCCCAGAACGGGTGGGTGAACGAAAAGGATATTGTCATGGAAAAGCTCACAAGCATGAAGCGTGCTGGAGCTGATCTGATTGTGACGTATTTCGCCAAGGACGCTGTCCGCTATATGCAGGAAGACAATAAATAATAGAAACAAGCTCTGGAAGGTATTCAGTCCAGGGCTTGTTTTCGTTATACTAAGTACGGGAATAGCAAAAAAGATAACTTTTAAGTATCCAGGAGGTATGACATGAAATCGTATCATAATTCAATACATGCACATGAACGCGCAAAAAAAGTAATGCCGGGCGGAGTCAGCAGCCCCGTGCGGACATATGAATCTGTCGGTCATCCGGCCGTTTATATGGACGAAGGCAAAGGATCCCGCATTAAAGATATCGACGGCAATGAATACATTGATTACGTAATGTCCTGGGGGCCGCTTCTTCTCGGCCACGCAAATGAGCACGTTGTGGACAGTTTAAAAATTGTGGCTGAAAAAGGCACGAGCTTTGGCGCTTCGCACGTAACAGAAGCGGGGCTTGCAGAGCTTGTCGTGGACCGTGTACCTTCCATTGAGGTCGTCCGGATGGTGAATTCCGGTACGGAAGCGACAATGAGTGCGCTTCGTCTGGCCCGAGGATTTACGGGCAGGGACAAAATCGTGAAAATGGAAGGCTGCTATCACGGCCACGGAGACTCTCTACTCATTCGTGCCGGCTCGGGAGTGGCGACTCTCGGTCTGCCGGACAGTCCAGGTGTTCCCGGCTCGATCGCCCAGAACACGCTTACCGTTCCGTACAACGATCTCGACAGTCTGCAGAAGGCATTTGATGAATACGGTGATGAAATCGCCGGTGTCATCCTCGAGCCTGTTACCGGGAATATGGGTGTTGTCACCCCGGGTGAAGGATTTCTCGAAGGCGTTCGTGATATAACGGAGCAGTACGGCAGTCTACTGATTTTTGATGAAGTTATGAGCGGCTTCCGGGTGGACTATAACAGTGCCCAGGGCCACTACGGTGTGACTCCCGACCTCACATGTCTTGGAAAGGTCATCGGCGGTGGGCTTCCAGTAGGCGCCTACGGAGGCCGTGCCGATATCATGCAGCATATTGCCCCGGACGGGCCTATCTATCAGGCAGGCACTCTTTCCGGCAATCCACTGGCGATGACAGCCGGACTTGAAACACTCAGGCAGGTGGATGAAAGCAGCTATGAAACGTTCCGCGCCCGGGCAGCCCAGCTTGAAGGAGGACTGAACCGCGCAGCCTCCAAGCATGGAATCCCTCATCAGATCAACCGTGCTGGAGCGATGATCGGCCTGTTCTTTACCGATGAACCTGTAGTGGATTTTGCTTCTGCGAAGAAATCTGATCTGGGAATGTTCGCGCGTTATTTCCGCGGAATGATGGCAGAAGGCATTTCACTTCCGCCTTCGCAGTTCGAAGGATTGTTTTTATCAACAGAACACAGTGAAGAGGATATCGATAAGACCATTGAGGCGGCTGACCGCGTCTTTGCAAGCCTTGCTGCGAATAAAGAACACGGGGAAGATAGTTGACGCATGCGTCCTGGTTTCGTAAAATAAAGGCACTAAATCAATATTAATAATAAATGCAGAAACAGGGAGGAGTACGCACGCAGGTTCGTTGTACAGAAAAAAGAATCCTGGGCTGAGAGATTCTTTAACGACCCGTGCGGAAAGTCGCCCTCGAGCTTCTTTTCTGAACGAATACAGTAAGAAAAGACGGTAACCGCCGTTATGGGAAAGTGCCTGCGCTGCCGCAGGTATTAAGGTGGTACCGCGAAAACTCTTCGTCCTTACTCGGGATGAAGAGTTTTTTTATGAGAAGAAAGGGGATTTATATGGGAAAACAAGAAACAGAAATGGCGAAAAAGTACGATCCGAAAGAAACAGAGAACCGCTGGTACGACTTCTGGAAAGAAACAGGACAGTTTGAAGCAGGACAGACAGACGGTACGCCGTATACCATTGTTATCCCGCCGCCGAATGTGACCGGCCGGCTTCACCTGGGGCATGCCTGGGACACGACGCTTCAGGATATTTTAATCCGCATGAAACGCATGCAGGGCTATGACGCCTTATGGCTGCCAGGCATGGACCATGCCGGCATTGCCACCCAGTCCAAGGTCGAGGCTCAGCTGAAGGAAGAAGGCACGAGCCGCTACGAGCTTGGACGGGAAGCATTCCTGGAAAAAACGTGGGGATGGAAAGAGGAATATGCAGATTTCATCCGCAGCCAGTGGGCCAAGCTCGGGCTTTCACTCGATTATTCGAGGGAGCGTTTCACGCTTGATGAAGGCCTGTCGGAAGCGGTACGTGAAGTCTTTGTTTCGTTGTACGAAAGAGAGCTTATCTACCGGGGCGAATACATTATCAACTGGGATCCAGAAACGCAGACGGCGCTTTCAGATATCGAGGTGGAATACAAAGAAGTGCAGGGTCACTTTTACCATATGCGCTACCCGGTTAAAGGTGAAAATACCTCGATCGAAGTAGCAACGACCCGTCCGGAAACGATGCTCGGGGACACGGCAGTCGCGGTACATCCGGAGGACGATCGCTATAAGCATCTCATCGGGAAAACGGCTGTACTGCCGATCATCGGAAGAGAAATTCCGATCATCGCAGACGACTATGTGGACATGGATTTTGGTTCGGGGGCAGTGAAAATCACGCCAGCGCATGATCCAAATGACTTTGAAATGGGCAATCGTCATGATCTTTTGCGTGTACTTGTGATGAATGAAGACGGCAGCATGAATGAGAATGCCGGCATCTACGAAGGCATGGACCGCTTTGACTGCCGCCGGCAGCTGACGAAGGATCTGCAGGCCGAGGATATTCTGTTTGACATCGAAGAGCACATGCACTCTGTTGGTCATTCTGAACGGAGCGGTGCAGTGGTTGAGCCATACCTTTCCACACAGTGGTTTGTAAACATGGGTCCGCTTGCGGAACAGGCAGTAGAACTTCAGCAGAAGGAAGAAAAAGTAACCTTTGTGCCGGAACGCTTTGAAAAGACGTATCTGCAGTGGATGGAAAACATCCGGGACTGGTGTATTTCCCGCCAGCTCTGGTGGGGACACCGCATCCCCGCCTGGTACCATAAAGAAACAGGCGAAATTTATGTCGGACGCACGGCACCGGAAAATTCGGATGAATGGAAACAGGATGAGGACGTGCTTGATACGTGGTTCAGCTCGGCTTTATGGCCATTTTCCACGATGGGATGGCCGGAAGAAAGCTCGGACTATGCGCGCTACTACCCGACCAGTGCTCTTGTGACCGGCTACGACATCATTTTCTTCTGGGTGTCGCGAATGATTTTTCAGGGGCTGGAGTTTACCGGCGAACGCCCGTTTGAGGATGTGCTTATTCACGGGCTGGTACGTGACAGTGAGGGACGGAAAATGAGTAAATCCCTCGGCAACGGAGTAGATCCGATGGATGTTATCGATCAGTACGGGGCGGATGCTCTGCGCTTTCTGCTCGCTACGGGTACAACCCCGGGTAACGATATTCGTTTCCAGTGGGAAAAAGTAGAGGCCAACTGGAATTTTGGCAATAAAATATGGAACGCCGCCCGTTTTACGTTGATGAATGTGGAAGGTGTAACGGCGGAAGACATCGAGCTCGAAGGCACAAAAACGATTGCGGACCGTTGGATTTTACACCGTCTGCAGGAAACAAAGCAGAACGCCACCGAACTGATGGAGAAATACGAGTTTGGGGAAGCCGGAAGGACGCTCTATAACTTTATTTGGGATGACCTCTGCGACTGGTACATTGAAATGGCCAAGCTTCCGCTGTACGGCGAAGACGAACAGCCAAAACGTATGGCTCAGTCTGTGCTTGTTCATGTGTTTGACCAGACGATGCGCATGCTTCATCCGATGATGCCGTTTATCACGGAGGAAATCTGGCAGCATCTTCCTCACGAAGGAACGTCGATTATGAGTGCTTCCTGGCCGGTAGCGGATTCGCAGTTGTTTGACGAGGAAGCGGTACGTGATATGGAATTAATTCAGGAGGTTATTCGTTCGGTCCGGAATACGCGGGCGGAAATGAACGTTCCGCCGTCCAAAGCAGTACCGATGAGCCTGAAGCCGTCCAACAGCCAGGCTTCGGAACGACTCGAACGTGGTCGTGACTATATTGTACGGTTTGGAAACCCGGAAACGCTGACTATCGATGCAGCGCTGGAAGCTCCGGAAAAATCCATCTCCCACGTATTGAGCGGAGCGGAAATCTTTCTGCCGCTCGAAGGTTTGATTAATGTAGATGAAGAAATAGAGCGGCTGCAGCGGGAAAAAGACAAGCTCGATAAAGAAGTGGAGCGGGTCACGAAAAAGCTGAACAACGAAGGATTTGTCAGCAAAGCTCCCGCGCACGTCGTCGAGGAAGAAAAAGAAAAGCAGAAGGATTACGAACAAAAAAGAGAAAAAGTAACAGCCAGAATGGAAGAACTGCAAAAAAGCTAAGCAGCAGACGCCCCCGGACTGGGGGCGTGCAGCATGGCTGTTTAAAGGGAGGTCTACTTTGCACACATACAAGGAAGCAGAAGCATGGGTGCACTCACTCGAAACGTTCGGCATCCGCCCGGGGCTTGACCGTATGAATATGATGCTTGAAGCCGTCGGTAACCCGGAACGCCGGCTAAAAGGCATTCATATCGGCGGAACGAATGGAAAAGGATCCACCGCAGCATTTACGAGAAATATTATGACAGAAGCAGGCATTGTCTGCGGGTCGTTCACATCACCGTATATCCATCATTTTCGTGAGCGTATTGCGACAGATGGAGAACCGATCAGCGAGGAGGATTTTCTGGAGCTGGCTGCCGTTCTTCGTCCGGTAGTGGAAAGCATTGCCCGAACGCCATTTGGATCACCGACGGAGTTTGAAGTGATTACCGTCATTGCGGCAATGTATTTTGCCAGAAAAACGTTTCCGGACGTAGTCATATGGGAGGTTGGACTTGGCGGTCGCCTGGACGCCACAAACGCCATCCACCCGATGGTGAGCGTTATCACAAATATTGGACACGACCATCAGGGAATACTCGGAGATACGCTCGAAGAAGTAGCCCGGGAAAAAGCCGGCATTATTAAAGGCGGAGTGCCTGTAGTGACGTGTGAGCAGAATGAAGAGCTTGCCGGCATTTTTGAGGAAGCTGCCGATTACCAGCGTTCGAAATTTTATCAGCTTGGCCGTCAGTTTCACGTCCGCCGCCTCGAACCGTTAGAGTCAGGAACCCGGTTTTCCTTTTACTCCCTTCTTGGAGATATGGAAGACCTCGAAGTCTCCATGCTCGGGGAGCACCAGGTGGAGAATGCGGCAGCAGCAGTAATTACAACGCGTTACCTGAAAATGTATTACGCGCTGCCCGCAGAGGATGAGCACATTCGTGCCGGCCTGAAAAAAGCTGCCTGGCCGGGGAGACTTGAAAAAGCGCCTGGCGAAGAGCATGTTCTTTTCGATGGTGCTCATAATGAAGAAGGAATGAAAAGTCTTAAAGAAGCGTTGGCTAAGCATTATCCAAACAGCCGGTTTCATTTTATTGTCGGAATGAAAACGGACAAATTACAAGCGCCGGTGCTCGATCAGCTGGGCGGCCTGGAGATAGAATCCATCACGGCAGTTCCGTTTGATTTTCCGCAGGCAGCAGCACCGGAGGATATTGCGGAAGCGAATACAGCAGATGTTCAAAAAGCATCAAGCTGGCAGGAAGCATGGGAAAAAGCAAATACAGCCCGGGACCAGGAGGACGTAATTGTGTTTGCCGGCTCCCTGTATTTCATCTCCCAGCTGACGCAGGAGTGGAGTCAATAAGAAAGCGAAGGCAGAAGCATGCGGCTTCTGCTTTTTATTATATTTTTGAGCTAATTAAAGGGAAACCATGCTATAATAAGAAAAAAATGGAAGAGGTGTTGTGATGAACGTATTGCTCGCTGTATATTTTACAGCGGCAGGGATGGTAGTGAGTTCTTTCTGTAACGCCGCAGGCATGCGCCTGGCTGTCGGCGGATCCGTGTGGTCGCCCCCATCGCGCTGCCCGGTATGTATCCAGCCGATTAAAAAAAGAGATTTAGTCCCCTGCTGTTCGTATTTGTATCTGGGCGGTAAATGCCGCTTCTGCAAAAACCGTATTTCCGCAATTTATCCTCTTATGGAAGGCGCCGGCGGCGTCTTGTTTTTCCTCGCTTATGTCCGCTTCGGACTAACTGCAGAATTCGCTGCAGCTTTACTTCTTATTTCCTACCTTTTTATTATTACCATCAGTGATATTACAGCTATGATCATTCCGGACCGGGTATCGTTTTTGTTTTTTCTCGGAGCGGTGCTGTTAAAATTTTTCTGGCTGGAGGAGCCTGCCTGGAGCGGGAGCTTCATAGGTGCATTCACCGGCTTATTTCTTTTATCAGTCATTATCCTGTCTACGAGGGGAGGAATGGGTGGAGGTGACCTGAAAATATTTACTGTTCTCGGGTTTTTCTTTGGCCCTTACCTTCTTGCTGTTAATTTTATAGCTGCTGTGTTCATCGCTTCTATCGTTATTTTTCTTTTATATCCATTGAGCATTTTCAAAAAAGGAACGCCATTCCCGTTTGCGCCTGCCATTGCAGCCGGCAGTTTATTTACTTTATTTGCCGGAGAAGCATGCCTGAAATGGTACCTGGCTTTTTTATAACCCCCGTTTTAACCCCCCACATATAAAGGAGACGATCACTGATGAAAACGACTGCAATCCCCGATGGGACAGAACTGTTCAGACCCCGTGAGAAAATGGAACAAAAAGGAGCAGAGGCACTGACGGAACAGGAATTGCTGGCGGTGCTCCTGCGCACAGGTACAAAGCAGGCACCGGTTCTGGAACTGGCTGCTGAGGTAATGGAGCGTTTCGATGCTCTGCCGTTACTGAAAGAAGCCACCAGGGAGGAACTGATGGAAATTCCGGGGATTGGAAAAGCAAAAGCCCTGGAGCTGCAGGCAGCACTGGAATTGGGAAAACGTATCTTTCGCTATTCATATCCCGACAGATACGTTGTGCGTTCACCTGAAGACGCAGCGGAATATATGATGGAAGACTTGAGGTTTTTACAGCAGGAGCATTTTGTCGTACTGTGCCTGAATACTAAAAATCAAATTATCCATAAGCAGACATTATTTATCGGCAGCCTGAATTCAAGTATCGTCCACCCGAGAGAGCTGTTCAAAGAAGCGCTGCGGCGATCGGCAGCGTCAATTATCTGCCTTCATAATCACCCCTCCGGCGATCCGGCACCAAGCAGTGAGGATATCCAGGTGACTAAACGGGTGGCAGAATGCGGAAGGCTGCTCGGCATCGAACTGCTCGATCATGTAATTGTCGGCGATCAGTGCTTCAAGAGTATGAAAGAACAGGGGTTTATGTAAAACTGGAAGTTGTGAAAATAAGCCTATCCTAAAAAAACAGGTGCATTGACCCTATGTTTTTCAAATATTTTTCAGTATAATAAAAAATAGTGCATGCAGGAGCAGCTGTGCTTTAATGCATAATAACGGGAGAGCGTCAGAGGGATGGAAACCCCGGAGATGAGATCATTCATCCAGGGACCGCTGAACGTGCCCGCTACATATGGAAATACAGGACATGCCGGAAAAGGCATAATCCAACATAATAAATCGTTAGATGACCTAATGAACAATACCTGCTGAAAAGAATGACCGTGTATTTTGCAAGACGAGAGGAGATATACATAGATGTTTGGAACGAGAGACCTGGGGATCGATTTAGGTACGGCAAATACGCTCGTTTACGCCAAAGGAGAAGGAGTCATTCTTCGTGAGCCCTCGGTAGTGGCTATGCGGACATATACGGGGAATATTGAAGCTGTAGGCCGCAGTGCGAAAAATATGATTGGGCGCACGCCGGGAAACATTACGGCAATACGCCCAATGAAAGACGGCGTCATTGCTGATTTTGATACAACGGCAACCATGATGGAATATTTTATTGGGCAGTCGGTCAAAAAACGTTCAATATTCTCCAGAAAGCCAAACGTAATGGTATGTGTGCCGTCAGGTATTACGGCAGTTGAAAAGAGAGCCGTGGAGGATGCCACGAAACAGGCAGGGGCAAGAGAGGCTTACACGATCGAAGAACCGTTTGCAGCAGCGATTGGAGCCGATCTGCCTGTGTGGGAGCCTACAGGAAGCATGGTCGTTGATATCGGGGGTGGAACGACAGAGGTGGCTATTATTTCCCTTGGGGGAATTGTCACGAGTCAATCGATCCGCATTGCCGGAGATGAAATGGATGAAGCGATCATCCATTATATCCGAAAAACGTACAACGTCATGGTGGGAGAGCGTACCGCGGAAGCCATTAAGCTTGAAGTTGGTGCTGCTGCACCTTCCGCAGAAAATGAAGACAATGATACAATGGAAATCCGCGGAAGAGATGTAGTGACCGGACTTCCAAAAACAGTTACAATTACCTCTGAAGAGATCGCAGGATGTCTGAAAGACACGGTTTCGACTATAATTGATACGGTGAAGAGTACACTTGAACAGACGCCGCCGGAATTAGCAGCGGATATTATGGACCGTGGTATCCTGTTAACAGGAGGAGGGGCTCTTCTGCAGCAAATTGACCGGGTTCTCAGCGAAGAAACGAACATGCCGGTGTTAGTATCGGAGGAGCCGCTGGATTGTGTGGCACTTGGTACAGGACGCGCTTTGGAAAATATTCATTTGTTCCGCTCGAAAGCAGGAATTACATCCCGCTCAGGCCGGAATGCTTAATCTATCTTTAGAGTAGGTGGGGAACCATGCCGCACTTTTTTAACAACAAGCGATTGATCATCTTGATGGTAAGCATTATTCTTCTTGTTATACTCGTAGGGTTTTCCATGAGGGAACGGGAATCGGTGCCGTGGCCGGAAGAGTTCGTGAGAGACTCTGTAGGCGTTTTTCAATCGACCATCAGCCGCCCGGCTCATTTTGCAGCTAATCGCTTTGAAGCTGTGGAAAATTTACTGGATACATACGAGGAAAATAAAACCCTGAAACAACAGCTGGAAAAGTATGCTGCCACTTCGGCAGAGCTTGAAAACACCCGGCAGGAAAATGAAACGCTCCGTGAATCGGCAGATACACAGGAAATGCTGAGCGACTATGAAAGCCGCCAGGCGCTTGTCGTCTACCGGAACCCAGACCGCTGGACACAGACCATCGGTATTAATCAGGGCACCCAGAACGGTATTGAACAGGATATGGCCGTAGTTACAAATGAAGGCCTTATCGGACGTGTGGCTGAGGCTTCTGAATTTTCCTCCACTGTCCAATTACTATCGGACGGGGAACGGACAAACCGTATCAGCGCCAGTGTGACCGCCGGTGATGAAACGGTTAATGCTTTCATTGAAGGATGGGATGAAGACCGGGACGGCCTCATGCTCCGGAAAATCCGCAGTGATGCAGAAATCGAAGAAGGCCAGCAGGTAGTTACTTCAGGAATGGGCGGAGCGTTTCCAAGCGGTATTCCAATCGGGGAAGTAGAGAGCGTGGAGCCCGATGAATACGGTTTAACGTATAACGCCCTTATTGAACCAGCGGCAGACTTCAGTGATTTGACGTATGTAAATGTTCTGGACCGGAATATTGAAGATCTGAGTGAAGAATTTCCTTCGCTCGAAGAAGACCAGGAGCAGGAGGACGAAGAGGAAGAAGCCGTGGACCCAGTCGGTGAAGAAGGCGGCGGGGGCTCATGACACGCTTTCTTATCCCCGTAGCGATCTTTTGTTTATTTCTTATTGAAGGAACATGGTTTGAAATCCTCTTTCCACAGGAAAATGAAAGTGGATGGGTGTGGATGCCGAGATTTGCGCTTATTGGAGTGATTTTGACCAGCATATACCGCGGCCCGGTTGCAGGAGTATGGGCAGGTGTTTTCGTTGGCTTTCTCTATGATTTCACGTACACGCAGATTCTCGGTGTTTATACGTTCTGCTTCGGCTTCATTGCGTACATGAGCTCCTACTCTCTGCCGGTGGTCCGGAACAGCTATGGATGGCAGTGGCTTATCATATTCTGTGCGCTTTTTGTATTTGAACTGCTGATTTACTTTATTTATTTTTTGCTGGGCATTGCCGAACTTTCCTTCGGAGAGTTTTTAGTGAAGCGGATGATTGCTTCGTGGCTTATTAACGGGGCTGCTGCTTTACTGCTGCTCGTTCCTTTCCGCCGTATTTTTGAATGGATTGAAGACGAAGAAAAAATCAGGCAGCGATAATTTTTTAAAAAAGAAGTGGTTTGCTGTTTATTCCTGTGAAATGAAACCGTATAATGGAAAGAACGACATTTACTAAGAATGGAGAGCGCTTAAGGGTTCAGGGGTGAAAATATGACGAATAACAATGGAAATTATGTAACGATCAAAGGTACTAAAGAAGGACTAACCATTGTATTAAATGATCAGTGCTCTTATCATGAACTTCTTGAGGAATTGAAGAAGAAGATTGAACGGGAGCAGCGTTTGTTTGAAAACGGGCCGCAAGTAGAAGTCCGTGTGGACGCCGGGAACCGTTATTTGAGTAAAAGTCACGAAGAAGAAATTACGGAAGTTCTGAACAAAACGGGTTCAGTGCGGGTGCATGAGGTTCATTCGAACGTGATAACAAAGGATGAAGCACAAGAGGTAATTGAAAAAGCAACAGTAACGTCTGTCACACAGATTGTCCGTTCGGGGCAGGTACTCCGCAAAACAGGCGACATCCTTATTATTGGCGATGTTAATCCCGGCGGAGTGGTTGAAGCAACGGGTAATATCTATGTTATCGGTGCATTAAAAGGAATAGCGAGAGCCGGCACAGAGGGAGAAAGTCATGCTGTGGTGTGTGCCTCTGTGATGATTCCTAAACAAATTTCTATCTCGGATACGTATTTCTACGCGCCGGAAAAGCATGAAAAGCAGGAGCAGAAGCCTGCGATTGAAGGCCCGGGGTATGCGTATGTTACCGGAGAAGAATATAAGGCAATTGCATTTGAGGAAACAAAAATGCTCGGGCATTATTTACGCTCGGTCTCATATACATAAGCATGTCAGGCCGAAAAACAACTTCCGGACACCGTTAGCCGGAATGAGAAGCATGTAAGGTCTGAAAGGAGGAACCGTTGGTGGGAGAGGCAATAGTAATTACATCCGGAAAAGGCGGAGTCGGGAAAACCACGACTTCTGCCAACATCGGTACAGCACTTGCACTGCAGGGACAAAAAGTATGTTTGATTGATACAGATATCGGACTTCGGAATTTGGATGTCGTTATGGGTCTGGAAAACCGGATCATTTACGATCTGGTGGATGCTGCGGAAGGACGCTGCAAGGTGCAGCAGGCATTGATCCGGGATAAAAGGTTCGACTGCCTGCATTTGCTGCCGGCAGCACAGACAAAGGATAAATCTGCGGTGAATCCCGAACAAATGGAGGAAATCGTGGAAACGCTCCGCCCGGAATACGATTTTATTCTTATCGATTGCCCGGCCGGTATTGAGCAGGGATTTAAAAACGCTGTGTCCGGCGCGGACAAAGCGATCGTTGTTACCACTCCGGATACGGCAGCCGTGAGAGATGCTGACCGGATCATCGGTTTGCTTGAAAACGAAGATATTGAACCGCCAAAGCTGGTAGTGAACCGGGTGCGGAGTGATCTTTCAAGGGAAGGCAACGTACTGGATGTGGAAGACGTCGTAGCTACACTCGCAGTGGATCTGCTCGGCATGATTGTAGACGAAGAGCATGTATTAAAAGCAGCACATAAAGGGGAGCCGATTGCGATGAATCCAAACAGCAGGGCTTCGCTTGGGTATCGTAATATTGCCCGCCGGCTGCTCGGGGAATCGGTACCGCTTATGGCAGTGGAAGAAAAGAAAAGCTTTTTCTCCAAAGTGAAAAGTTTATTCGGAATAAAATCATAAAAGGTTAAGGACGGGGAGTATGCTTCCTGTCCTTTTTGTTTGTGCAGAGGAGTCAATTTTGTTTTCTTTAAGAGCTGCGTGGTATAATAATAACGAAAGGGCATGCTGTTTTGGAGTTGATTCCCGAATCGCCTGTCTTTCTTATAAAGGTTTTTACAGAATGAAAGGCTTCGATTATCTATCCGAATGCGCGGAGGAGGAATCACTGATGACTGTTATAGAAAAGCACCCTTATCTTTCCGATGAAGAACGCCAAAAACTGGCACTTTTAAATAAACAAATGCAGGAAGCGGCTTCCGAACAGGAATTGAAGCGGCTTACAACGCAGATCGCCCTGCTTCATGAAAAAGCGAAGGTCAGAGAAGAAAACAAGTCTAACTGAATGACTGCCACCATCATGTGGCAGTCTTTTTCCTTTTGGAAAGAAATGCGCCACTGGAGGAACGTTCAATGGAATTAATTACAAATATGAAAGCCGGGGAAGCAAGAGCGGCCCTGAAACATAATGGAAGAGTGAAAGAGTTCTTTTTTGAGTCGGCAATGGATGACACGGCGGCCGGAGATATCTATAAAGGAAGAGTAGTGGACGTGCTGCCGGGCATGGATGCTGCATTCATAGATATCGGCAAAGGGAAAAAAGGATACCTGCACCGGGACAATATTATGGCGTACCGGCTGCTGAAAGAGCCGCTTGCTGAAAAAAAGCAGCGGGGCATCAAAGATTTTATCAAAAAGGACGAATATTTATTTGTTCAGGTCGTGAAGGAAGAAACGGCCAGCAAGGGAGCCAAGCTTAAGGAAAATTTGTCACTGCCGGGAAAATACTGCGTGTATCTTCCGGATGAGCCGGGACTGTTTATTTCACAAAAAGTGGAAGGGGCAGTAAAGGAAGAATGGCTCGAACAGGAAAAAGCGCTGCCGTTGAACGGAGACGGCCTGATTGTGCGTACGGAGGGCACGGACCAGTCTCTGGATGTAATAAAGAAGGAAGTCTCCCAGCTGCAGAGCCTTTGGCAGGAGATGGTGCTTCGGGGGGAAGAGATGTCCTCTCCGGGAAAGGTATCGCAGGAGGAGCACTTTTTAAAAAAATGTCTGACATATGCTCCTCTGGAATATGTGAAAAGAGTCGCTGTGGACACAAGAGAAGCGATTGAGACGGCAAAAACACAATTCAGCGGATGGGAGCCCGAAAAGCGTCCAGAATTTGTGCTTTTTGAGAACCAGGAAAATATTTTTTCGAAAGAAAATGTGGAAGTTGATCTCGAGCGCGCCTTAAAGCCTATAGCGTGGCTGAAAAGCGGAGGATTTTTACAGATCGAAAAAACAGAAATGTGTATTACCATTGATGTGAATACGGGAAGGTTTACCGGAAAACATGATCTCGGGCACACAATTGTAAAAACAAACCTCGAAGCTGCCACAGAAGTGATGCATCAATTGCGTGTCAGAAATCTCTCCGGGATGATAATGATTGACTTTATACGGATGAATGAAGAAAAAGACCGGCATCATTTAATGCAGGTATTGGAAGAAAAAGCTGCTGAAGACCCACAAAAAATCCGGATTGCCGGCTTCTCCCGTCTTGGCGTTGTGGAGGTGACCCGCCAGCGTTCCCGTCAGAGTCTCGAAGAACACCTGCTCGAACCTTACGGCACAGAGTACGGCAAAGGGTGGAGGCTGTCGGAAAAAGAACTGTTGGAAAGATCAAAACGAATGCTTGGTGCGTGGATGGAAGAAGACGTGGATGCGATCGTACTGGAAGTCCCGGACCGACTGCTCCTCAGGGAAGGAAGGGCACTGTATGATGATCTTCAGCAAATAGCCCCGGGCCGCTTGTTTATCGTTTCTGAACCAAAGGAGCAGGAGGTCGTTGTCCGCTACGCGGGAAGCCTTGAAGTGGCGGAACAAAGAAATCAGGCATTGAAGGCTCAAATGAAGCAGCGGGGAATTGACTTTCGTTTTTAATATATGCTATTATTTGTAACGTTAGTTGTTTGGAAGCACCCAAACTACAACCGCACAAGAACAGGTTTAAGCCCTGGAAAGGCACCTGTATTGGCGAGTCTAAGTGATTAGGAGGTGCAGAGATGTACGCAATTATTGAAACTGGTGGAAAACAGTTAAAAGTAGAAGAAGGCCAGACTATCTTCGTTGAAAAATTAGACGCAGAAGCTGGAGAGAACGTGACGTTCGGCAATGTAGTATTTGTCGGAGGCGACGATGTAAAAGTTGGTTCTCCTTTTGTTGAGGGAGCTAAAGTTACAGGCAAAGTAGAAAGACAGGGCCGTAACAAAAAAATCATCGTTTTCAAATTCAAGAAACGTAAAAACTACCGCCGTAAGCAGGGCCATCGTCAGCCTTACACAAAAGTTACAATCAACAGCATTGACGCGTAGTTATGATACGGGTCACTGTTAGCCGTGACGGGGCAGAGCGTATTCGTTCTGTTACCATGACCGGCCATGCTGAGTCAGGGCCGTACGGCTACGATTTGGTATGTGCCGGCGCTTCGGCAGTATCTTTTGGGGCTGTAAACGCGATGGCATCTCTCTGCCATACTGATCCCGTAGTGGATTTAGGCCAAGAAGGCGGTTATTTTCAGTGCGTGCTTCCGGAAGAAAGCACTGAAGAGGATAAGCGTCAAATGCAGCTTTTGGCAGAGGGAATGATTATCTCTTTGGAGACCATTGCTGATCAGTACGGTGAATTTATATCAATTGAAGAGCATAGGAGGTGAATGTTGATGTTGAAATTAGACCTGCAGTTCTTTGCTCAGAAAAAAGGGGTAGGTAGTACAAAAAACGGTCGTGACTCCATTTCCAAGCGTTTGGGTACCAAGCGCGCTGATGGCCAGCACGTAACCGGTGGTTCTATCCTCGTCCGCCAGCGCGGTTCGAAAATTTTCCCCGGCAACAATGTCGGTAAAGGTGGAGACGATACTCTTTTCTCCAAAATCGACGGTGTTGTGAAATTTGAGCGTGTCGGAAAAAAACGTAAACGCGTGAGCGTTTATGCAAAAGAAGCATAAGACTCGCATCCGTTCAAACAGATATTTTCTGTTTGAACGGATTTTTTTATTGAAAGGGGAGCGAAAGATGCAGGTAACAATTATTGGCTTTTGGCATGCGTTTCCGGAAGCCGGGGAAGCGGCTTCCGGTTATCTGATTGAAGAAGATGGTTTTCAGCTGCTGCTCGACTGTGGAAGCGGAGTGATTTCCCAGCTTCAGCATTACACTGAGCTTAGCGGCATCGACGCTGTGCTGCTGTCCCATTATCATCAGGATCATGTGGGTGATTTCGGAGCTTTCCAGTACTATCGTCTGCTCGAACCCGTCCTCTGGCCGGAAAAGCAGCATGAGACCGCGGTTTACGCGCACCGGGAGGATGAAGAAGGCTTTCAGCGCCTGTTTTATAAAGAAGCCGTACAGCCGACAGAATACCGGGCAGAGGAGCCTTTTACCGCCGGGCCGTTCACCATTACTCCTACAGCTGTAAAACACGCCGTCCCCTGCTTTGGGTTTCGGATTGAAAGCGCAGCCGGCAGCCTATTTTTCACTGCAGATACTTCATATATACCAGAGCTCGAGCAGGCAGCTGCGCAGGTGGATGTACTTATCGCCGAATCCAGCTTTTATGCCGGGCAGGACGGGTCATTCGCCGGCCATATGAATTCAGAGGAAGCAGCGGAGCTCGCCAAAAGGGCTCAAGCAGGTAAATTAATATTAACCCACCTGCCTCATTTCGGAGACCATACACAGCTGAAAAGAGAAGCGGAAAGGATTTTCACAGGACCGGTGGAGCTCGCAGCAGGCGGACTTAAAATAAATATCAGCTGAGGCAGTTAATCATTTCTTCCGGGAAATGATTTTTTTGCGTTTAAATGAAAGCGGTACCGCATGCACCTTTACATATTCTTAACAATCAAACTATTTTCTCTTAACAATTAAATCCTATACTAAGCATTGGGAGCAAAAAGAGTTGCTTTGCCATTAGTACATAAACAAAGAGGAGGAAGTTGCTTTGAAACTCAAAACAGTATGGATGGTTCCAACATTAGCCTCAATGGCAGTATTTGCATCCGCATGTGGCGGTGGGGGAGAAGAACCCGGCGGCTCGGAAGAAAGCTCCGGCAGTGAAGGAAGCGGAGAAGAAAGCGCAGGCCAGGAAGGCGGCGGTTCCGGAGATATTGCTATTGATGGTTCCTCCACGGTTTTTCCAATTATGGAAGCCGTATCGGAGGAATTCGGTAAAGAAAATGAAGATATAGACGCACCGGTGGGTGTTTCTGGCTCCGGTGGCGGTTTTGAGCGTTTCATTGCTGGTGAAACGGACCTTAACAACGCCTCCCGTGAAATTTCTGAAGAGGAGCAGCAGGCCCTTGAGGATGAAGGAATTGAATACACTGAACTTACGATGGCTTACGATGGTATCACTGTTGCTGTAAATCCGGAAAATGATTTTGTGGATGAATTGACCTATGATCAGCTCGACCAGATCTACTCCGACGACAGCGATGCAGAAACGTGGTCCGATATTAACGAAGAATGGCCGGACGAAGAGTTGGACCTTTATGCTCCGGGTACGGATTCCGGCACTCATGATTACTTCGTAGAGAACGTGCTTGGCGGCGATGATCTTTCCCGTAACGCTTCAACGTCCGAAGACGACAACGTTCTTGTTAACGGGGTATCAGGCAGCCAGGGAGCTATTGGGTTCTTTGGATATTCCTACTACAGTGAAAACGAAGATGATTTAAAAGCTGTACCAGTTACAGATGACGATGAAGAAGCTGTAGAGCCTTCGCCTGAAACGATCACTGATGAATCTTATCCACTGGCACGTCCACTGTTTACTTACTTCAAAAACTCTTCTGTGGAAGATGATGAAGATGTAGAAGCATATGTGCGCTTTGCCAATGAAAACGCCGGTGATCTGGCAGAGGAAGTAGGCTATGCAGCAGCTCCTGACAGTGCTTATGAAGAAAACGAAGAAAAAATTGATGAAGTAGCCGGAGAGTAAATAAAAGGCAGTAAAGGGCAAAAAGCGAGGAAGCTTTGACTTCCTTGCTTTTGTACTTGCCTGAAAGAAATCATCTGTAAGGGGATGGACAGCAAAATGGAAGATCGTTCAAAGCTCTCGATCAGCGAAAGAATCGAACAGAAAACAAAAGGCTCCGGCTCTTCAAGCTTTATGGAAAAATTGATGCCGGCTATCTTTTTATCGTGTGCAATTATTTCGATATTAACTACTGTAGGTATCGTGTTCACTCTACTGTTTGAAACAGTAACCTTTTTCCGGGGGGTGCCATTTGCTGATTTTTTTGCTTCCACTGAATGGTATCCATTCTTTTCAGAGCCGCAGTACGGCATTTGGCCATTAGTGAACGGTACGTTAATGATTGCAGGTATTGCCATGATGGTATCTATTCCTTTTGGGCTGGGAGCTGCCATTTATTTGAGTGAGTATGCCTCAGAAAAAGTCCGTAAAACAGTTAAACCAGTTTTAGAAGTATTGGCTGGTATTCCAACTATTGTTTATGGTTTTTTTGCTCTTACTTTTGTGACGCCGATTCTAAGGGCCGTTATCCCCGGCGTGGATGTCTTTAACGCATTAAGTCCAGGGATTATAGTAGGCGTTATGATTATTCCAATGATTGCAAGCCTTTCAGAGGATGCAATGAGCTCGGTGCCGAATTCGATCCGGGAAGGGGCTTTCGCTTTAGGGGCCACACGCATGGAGGTCACGGTGAAGGTAGTTATGCCGGCCGCCTTATCGGGAATCATTGCCTCCTTCGTCCTCGGCGTTTCACGTGCTGTCGGTGAAACAATGATTGTGTCAGTGGCAGGCGGTGCAAGCCCGAGTATGGGAATTGACCCGACAGGAGCGGTGCAGACAATGACAGCGTACATTGTACAGGTGGTCAAAGGAGACGCTGGTTTTGGAACACCGATTTATTACAGTATTTATGCTGTAGGTATGACATTATTTGTGTTCACCCTGGCGATGAACCTGTTGGCTCATTACATTTCTCGACGATTCCGGGAGGATTACTAAATGAAATTTGCAGATACAACAGCACCTAAGGAAGCATACGAAGAAAATACTCAGCGGCTGGGCAAAAGGCATATTTGGAATAAGGCGTTTAAAGGGCTTTGTTTTGCCGCTATGGCTTTTAGCATAGCGATGCTTCTCGTATTGCTGATACGAATACTCACTCAAGGAATTGGTTTTTTAGACTGGGGCCTTGTCGTAAACTTTGCTTCAAGAAACGCAGAGGATGCAGGAATGCTTGCTGCGCTGGCAGGGACGATTTGGTTGATGATGGTAGCAGCACCGCTTTCTTTTGTTTTAGGAGTCGGCACAGCTGTTTATATGGAGGAATACGCTCCGGTAAACAGATTCACCAATCTTCTTCAAACGAATATTTCCAATCTTGCGGGCGTTCCTTCTGTGGTCTTCGGGCTATTGGGACTTACGATATTCAATCGTCTTCTGGGGCTTGGAGCAAGTGTTCTTGCAGGGGGCCTGACCCTGTCTCTGCTTGTTCTTCCTATTATCGTTGTTGCCTCCAGGGAGGCTATTAACGCGGTTCCGACAGACGTCAAGCAGGCCTCCTATGCTATGGGGGCAACTAAATGGCAGACAATCTTCCGGATTGTTATTCCTACATCTCTTCCAGGAATACTGACAGGAACTATTCTGGCACTCTCGCGGGCAATCGGGGAGACAGCCCCAATTCTGGTAATTGGTGCACTGACATATGTTGCTTCCACGCCATCAGATCTGTTCTCCAACTTTACTGCCATGCCAGTTCAGATTTATGACTGGACCGGACGTCCGCAGGAGGAATTTCAAAACATTGCAGCGGCAGGCATTATTATCATACTGCTCATGCTCTTTTTCATGAACTCCATTGCTGTATTTATCCGGACTAAATTCCAAAAACGCTTTTAATATAAGGATCAAAGAAAGGGGAAGCACTATGCAGACTAAGCATGAAAACCGTTCAGTAGAGGGAAACGACAATTTCAATACAGAGGAAAAAGCGCCGCTTGCATACAACGTAGACCAGCTGAATCTCTGGTACGCTGACAACCACGCGCTGCAGAATATTTCGATGGAGATTCCGGAAAAGTCCGTGACAGCCATTATCGGACCTTCGGGCTGCGGGAAATCGACATTTATTAAAACCTTAAACCGGATGACTGAAATGAATCCGATTGTAAAAACGAACGGCTCCATTAAGTACCGGGAAAATGAGATTTTTTCAAAGAATTTCAGTGTCGAGTATCTTCGTACTAAAGTAGGAATGGTGTTTCAAAACCCGAACCCGTTTCCCAAATCGATTTATGAAAATGTAATATACGGTCCGAAAATTCATGGCATCAAGGATAAAAAAACGCTTGATGAGATCGTGGAAAAAAGCTTGAAAAAAGCGGCTATCTGGGATGAAACGAAGGACCGGCTGAAAGAAAATGCTTTCGGGCTCTCCGGTGGTCAGCAGCAGCGTCTTTGCATTGCGCGCTGTCTGGCAATTGAACCTGACATCATTTTAATGGACGAGCCTACTTCTGCATTGGATCCAATTTCTACGCTGAAGATTGAAGAGCTGGTCCAGGAGCTGAAAAAAGACTATACGATTGTCATTGTTACCCACAATATGCAGCAGGCAGCCCGCATTTCAGACAATACTGCTTTCTTCTTAAACGGCGTTATTGTAGAGCATGATCAAACAGATAAAATCTTTTCATCGCCGGCGAAAAAAGAGACAGAAGATTATATTTCCGGCAGATTCGGCTGATCCGGAAGAAAGAGGTTGAATAATGGGCGTTCGAAAGGCGTATGAGCAGGACTTAACGTATTTAAAGCAGGAAATACTAGACATGGGCAAATATGTGAAGTATGCTTTCGAGCAGTCGCTGCTCGCGTTGAAAACCAATGATAATCAGTCACTTGTCCGGGAAATTGTTACAGATGATAAAAATATCAATTCCATGGAATTGAAAATCATGGATGCGGCGACATTAACAATTGCCAAGCAGCAGCCGGTGGCTACAGATCTGCGCAGGTGTATTGTTGCTTTAAAAATGGCCAGCGATCTCGAGCGCATGGCCGATATCGCGGTGGATATTGCAAAAGCTTCAGCCAGGCTGAGCGAAAATAGAAGCCGGGAGGATATTGACCAGTTAATTGATATGGCGGAAATTTCCAGGCAGATGTTTGACCAGGCGATGGAGGCATATGACAATCAGGAACTGATGCATGCCCAGCGAGTCGCTTCTTTGGATGATCACGTGGACAGTAAGTATAAATTGTTTATACAGAAGCAGCTTCGGCAAAGTGCGGATGAAGTGCTGCTGGAAGACATTACTCAGCTGTCTTTTATCGGGCGTTATATTGAGCGTTTTGCAGATCATACGACGAACTTGGCAGAATGGGTCGTTTATGAAGTGAACGGGCACCATTTTGATTTAAACTAGAAATGCATACAATGCAGTCTCCGCCTGATAGCGGAGGCTTTTTTTGTACTGTATGGAGCTCTTTTGCAAACTTGAAGGCAGAGAAGGGGCTGAAAGAAAAAATTTTAACCGGCTGTTATCTCAAATACCTGCTCCAGTCTGTCGATATAAAAAGAGAAGAAGCTGCAGCACACTATCAACTAGTATTGAGTTCAAAAGGCGGAGGTACGGGCATGAGCCATACAGAATATTTGGATATGTTTATTGAAGAAAGCCAGGAGCACATTCAGGCGATTAACGTTCACCTGC
This sequence comes from Marinococcus sp. LNHM3E3-2.2, assembly GCF_056034385.1. Classification (NCBI taxonomy): domain Bacteria; kingdom Bacillati; phylum Bacillota; class Bacilli; order Caryophanales; family Bacillaceae; genus Marinococcus; species Marinococcus sp. LNHM3E3-2.2. The sequence goes on along the minus strand of NZ_JBQLIC010000008.1, from coordinate 91,454 downwards.
TGGAGCTGGAAAAGCAGCCGCAGGATGAAACGATCATAGGGGAAATTTTTCGTTCGGCCCATACGATGAAAGGCATGGCCGGCACGATGGGATATGAGGATTTGACGAATGTTACACATGCTCTGGAAAATGTTCTCGACCAAATGCGTGAAAAAACGAGGCTTGCAGATGCAGAAACGATGGATGTACTTCTTGAAGCAGCAGATGTTGCTGAAGAAATCGTAGAGGATATCGCTTCCGGCGGTGAGGGGAAAAAGGATATACAGGCTATTACGGAAAAGCTGCTTGGTCAAAGCACCCGGCCCGGGGCAGAGCAGGGGACAAAAGAAAAGAATGGCATTGACATGGATTGGAATGAATACGACCGGGCAGTGATCGCCCAGTCCGTGGAAAGTGGTATGCAGGCATATACAGTGCATGTGACCCTTGAGGAGAATGCCATGCTAAAAGCAGCACGTGCCTACATGGTATTTGAAGCTCTTGAAGCAGACGGTCACGTTATTAAATCAGTGCCGGAGGCTTCAGATATTGAAGCGGAGCGATTCGATAACGCATTTACCACAGCAGTAGTAACGACCGCTGCAAAGGAAGACCTGATCAACCAGGTGGCCTCAATTTCGGAAATTGAAACAGTGGTGGCAGAGGAAATTGAAATAACGGGCAGCACAGACTATCAGGAAGGTTTGGTCGAAAAACCGGCTCCGGAAGTAAAAGAAACCAGTTCACTGGAACGTAAACGTACAGAGACGAACAAAACCATCCGGGTTAATATTGACCGGCTGGATAAATTAATGAACCTTTTTGAAGAGCTGGTTATTGATCGGGGGCGCCTTGAGCGTATATCGGAGGAAATACGAAGCAGCGAACTGACAGAAACAGTCGAAAGAATGTCACGGACGACCGGGAGCCTGCAGGAAATTATTTTACATATGCGGATGGTACCGGTGGATCAGGTGTTCAGTCGTTTCCCGAAGATGGTGCGCAGCCTGTCAAGAGACCTTGGCAAAAAGATAGAGCTCGAAGTCATTGGTGCAGAGACGGAACTGGATCGTTCGATTATTGATGAAATTGGGGACCCGCTTGTTCATCTTATAAGAAATTCAATCGATCATGGAATTGAAATGCCCGAAAAGAGAAAGCAGAACGGCAAGCCGGAAGAGGGTCATGTCGAGCTTCGTGCTTATCACAGCGGCAATCATGTGTATATTGAAATTGAGGATGACGGGGGCGGAATTGACCGTGAACGTGTACTCAAAAAGGCCGTGGAAAATGACGTAATAGCTGCCGAGGATGCCGATACGCTGACGGATTACGACGTGCATCAATTCATTTTTTCAGCAGGATTCAGCACTGTTGATGAAGTGACTGACCTGTCAGGGCGCGGGGTCGGTTTGGACGTAGTAAAAAATACGTTTGAATCACTCGGCGGCGTCATCAGTGTGCATTCTGAAAAAGGACGAGGAACCAAATTCAGTATTCAGCTTCCCCTGACACTGTCGATTATTGATGTGATGCTTGTTGATGTGGGTGAAGAGCATTACGGACTGCCGCTTACTTCTATCGTAGAGACAGCAAGTATTAAGAGCAGTAGCATTTTTTATGTGCACAAACGGAAAATGATCGATTTTCGCGGAAATATTATTCCGGTAATGTTTTTGGAGGATGTATTTGAAATTCCGGTGGAACGGGAGTGGGACCGTGAAAATTATTCGGTCGTAGTCGTGCATAAAGGAGAAAAGATGGCCGCTCTGGTTGTCGACAGTTTTATCGGCCAGCAGGATGTTGTATTGAAATCACTCGGCCATTACCTTCGGGACGTACGCGCCATATCAGGAGCCACGATTCTCGGAGACGGTAATGTAGCATTAATTGTAGACACAAACGCTCTATTGTAAGGAGGAAGTATTATGACGGAAGAAAATGTTGTAAAAAAAGTCATTATATTTCGATTGGAGGCCGAAGAATACGGCGTTGAAGTAAATCATGTCCAGTCGATTGAACGAATGCAGAATTTCACCCGTATACCAAATGCTGAAAAAAGTATACGCGGCGTCATTAATTTGCGGGGTGTCATTATTCCAATTATTGATCTTCGAAAAAGACTTTCCTATGAAGAAGTCCCGTATACAGAAGAAACACGGATTTTAATTTTAGCTCTTGAAGGCAATCATATCGGCTTGATCGTTGATGCGGCAAACGATGTGATGGACGTGTTTGAAAGTGAAATTGACGCGCCTCCTCAAGCAGTGTCGAAAGAAGAACAAATGTATTTAAAAAACGTAATCAAAAAAGAAAGCCGCGTATTTACTCTTTTAAATGTGCATGCAGTAGCCGAATCCTTGGAAACGGCGTCTGTTTGATTCCCAGGGCTGTTCTCCTTTAATATAGGAGAAGGAGCCCTTTTTCATATGTGTGAAAAATAAATTAGGGAATAGGGCGGATAGTGGAAATATTTTCACAGGACTGTACGCCGCAGATAGAACAAGGTATGATGTTAACAGCGGCGCCAGGCAGCGTGCGTTCGAAATTTTATATAATGGGGACATGCTTCCATGAGTTTACATCAATCAACCGAAGAAAAGCAGTATGATATCAATATGATGTTTGTATTGTTTTTGTTCGCAGTAGTCAGCTGTTTCTATATTTTTCAGGCTCAGCAGCTCGAACAATACGAAGGCAATTTTATGATCCAGCAGATTATCTTTTTCGTGCTGGCATTCGCTATTATGATGGTAGTTATACATTTTGATTTTGAGTATTATCTGATACTGCACTGGTTTTTATATGCTTTTGGGCTGGCTCTTTTAGCAGGGCTGCTAGTTGCCCCGTCAAGCATTGCCCCAGTGATTAACGGGGCACAGTCATGGTATGTAGTCCCCGGTCTCGGCCAGTTTCAGCCGGCAGAATTTATGAGAATTTTTCTGATCTTGACGCTGAGTGCTATCATTTATAATCACCATACAGAGTACAGCGGGAGCAAAAACATGCGCTCTGATTTTATACTTATAGGGAAAATGTTTCTGCCCACCCTCCCGGTCATTCTTCTTCTGGCAACACAGCCGGACATGGGGAGTGTGATGCTCGTGGGAGCTATTTTTGTTTCTCTTCTGGTGGTTTCGGGGATCTCCTACAAAATATTGACAGTAGCTATCGGCGCTCCACTTTTAGCGATACTTGGATTTGTCATTTCTTTTTTTCAGTTTCCTAATTTGATGGAGCGATTTGTATTTTCCAATATGGACCCTTATCAGGTAAGCAGAATCCAGGGATGGCTGAATCCGTTTGAAAATCAGGACGCAGGTTTTCAGACAGCAAGAGCATTGACTGCCATCGGCTCCGGGAGGCTGTTTGGCAACGACGGGGACCAGGTGTATATCCCGGAAGCCCACACGGATTTCATTTTTGCTGTGATCAGCTCTGTTCACGGCTTTCTGGGCGGTGCGATGGTCATCACCCTTTATTTTGTGCTCCTGTATCAAATTCTTCTGATCAGCATGCGGTCGCATAACGCTTACGGCAAATACATCTGTGCAGGTGTTATTGGATTGTTTGCTTTCCAGATATTTCAAAATATCGGACAAAGCCTTGGCCTTCTGCCGGTCACCGGCTTTACGCTTCCACTGCTCAGCTACGGAGGAAGCTCGCTTGTCGGCACCATGTTTATTTTAGGTATCGTAATGAGTGTACGCTATCATTCAAAAAATTACTTCTTTGCCCACCACAAAAATCAGTAAAGCCAGCCGAAATCCGGCTGGCTTTTGTTTATGGTTTTTTGATATGCATGGAATTCTTTGGTGCTCTGGCTCTTCCCGAAGATGAGAAAAGCTGTTCACTCTGCCTTTGCACGGCCGAGATGAGCGTATCGAGTTTACGCTCCATCCGGTAAACAAGAAAAAAGGCAAGTGCAACAGCCGCTCCCTGGTCTCCGGCCAGCTGTATCCATTCCTCCATGAAAAATCCTCCTTTATAAAGAATCCCCCAGCCGAGGGGGCTGAGGGAATCGGATTAATTGGTTTCCCAGATAGTGTCTACGTTTCGTTCTACGACTCTTGCATACACTTTTTTAGTAACAATGCCATCGCTTGTGAAAAAGGCTTCCTTAGCAATAATGGTGTCCATTAATGTCTCTACTGCTGTTTCATCCACCGGTTCTGCCGGGTTTTCGATAGAAAGAGTAGTAGCTTTGCCGAAATCACTTTCAAAACGCAGCTGTAGTTGCTTGCTCATCATCTTCACCTCCTGTATTTAAAGCTACTGCCGTTTTACAACGGGGCCGGAGCCTGCATGGTGTACTCGTTGTTGCGCTGCACGCTTTGTACAACGTACGGCTGAAGTGCGGCAAGGCCATCCGCAATTTCCTGCAGGTCATCGTCTGAAATTTCAGGGTTTATGCTGCGGAATGTTTTTCGTTTGTAGTCGCCGCTGCCGTCTTCGCCAGGTCCTAAATAAAATTCAAAAGAAAGATCAGTTTTTGTTAATTGAGCCATTGTGTCTCACCTCCTTTCACCGTATATATTGATGTGCCGAAGCAAAAGGGGGGAGGGAGCTGTGTTTATTTTACGAAGGTTATGGGAATATCACCATGGAATGTTAAACGAAGGAGGATTTACAATGAACGTACTGGTAATTGGAGCGAACGGAAAAATTGCACGTCACCTGGTGGAAGAATTGAAGGACACGGATCACCACGTAACGGCGTTAATTAGAAAAGAAGAACAGTCAGAAGAATTGAAGAGCCTTGGGGCGGACGAAACGGTAGTCCGTGATTTGGAAGGAGACATTTCCGATGCGTTTGCCGGTAAAGACGCAGCGGTCTTTGCTGCTGGGTCAGGCGGCCATACAGGACCGGATAAAACCACCATTATTGACTTGTGGGGGTCGAGAAAATCAGTGGAAGCCTCCAAAGCCCACGGGGTAAAACGCTTCATTCAGGTAAGTTCGATGAATACGGATGAACCGGAAAACGGCCCGGAAAAAATGCGCCATTACTTTATTGCTAAGCGCGTAGCCGATGATTACCTTGAAGAAAGCGGCCTTGATTATACCATTGTACGGCCGGGAGTGCTCACAAACGATGATCCGAGCGGCACTGTACAGTTAAAACAAAAACTGAATGAAAAAGGCGAAATTCCACGTGCTGATGTGGCTAAAGTGATCGCCGCATCTTTGGATACACCTGGTACTATCCGCAAAAAGTTTGATCTGATCAGCGGCGACCAGGAAATTATTGCAGCGCTCAACGAATTATAGGAAGGAAAGCAAACAGCCGGGGCCGAACGCAGCCGGCTGTTTTTACATAATAACCGCATGGGAGGCAAAAGCGCCATGACGAACAGTTCAGGCCCCCGGATTTCCGGGCGTGCCCTATGGTTAAACTTTTTCCTGCTGTTTGCAGTTGGTATTGTTATCATTGCTGCTGTGTTTCAGGGGGAAACTTTAACATACATAAACAGCTTATTTTCCTTTAATACAGCTGCTGCCGATAGTCTTACCGGAGCCTGCACGGGGATAGCGGCAGGATTTTTCGCCTGGGGGGCGTATAAAAAGCAGTGGTTTGCCGTGCCGGACAACACATATACCGATCTCTTAAAAGAACTGATCCGCCGGCGGGGGAGCTTTTGGGCTGTAACGGCTGGAGCGGCAGTATCAGAGGAAATATTGTTTCGGGCAGCAGTGCTTGGAACACTGGTGCTTGTACTGCCGGACCTCTTTGCTTTATGCGTTGCTTCATTTATTTTCATGCTGGTGCATGTGCCTCAATACGCCGGTCAGCAGCTGATTCATGCATGGATTTTTGTCCTGGGCCTTCTGCTCGGCGGCCTGCTTTTATGGCAGGGAACGCTGTGGGGGGCTGCGGCTGCTCATGCCGGATACAATGCGGTCTCCTTTCTGATTTGGAAACGAAGTGAAGCACTTCAGGAATAATCACTCTGAACCGGCGGGGCGGAAATGTCAGTAGCTTTTGCCAGTCTGGTGACGCTCCAGGCGGAGCTGTGCTTTCTCCTGCTCTTCCGAAGAAACGAGATAATAGCTTACCCCGTTCTCTTCAGCAGAAGCTCCATGAATTTCAGTCGTCTGGATCTGGGTGAGGGCAGGAGTATAGTGGTAAGAAAAGCTGCGGATATCCTGAAACGTCATATCGGTCTGTATGTGGTCACCGAGGGCATAAAGCAGTTCTTCCGCTTTACGGAGAGTAGCCGGACTTTTTGCTTTTTCAAGAAGTGCTTCGAGCACCTGCTGCTGGCGGAGGTTCCGACCCAGATCGCCCCGTGGGTCCTGCTTGCGCATGCGGACGTAATATAAGGCCTGTTCGCCATTTAAATGGAGGTTTCCCTTGGTGTAGGTGAAAGGCTCTCCTTCGTCCTTGACGAATTCCAAATCGTTTTGCACTGTAACTCCGCCGTAAGCATCAACCACCTCCCGGAACCCCTCCATATCAGCTTCGACGGTAAAATCGATGGAGGTGTCCAGAAATTCTTCCGCTGTTTTCTTCAGTAAGGGCATGCCTCCATAGCTGTAGGCATGATTTATTTTATCCATACTGTCTCTTCCTGGAATAGAAACCTTAGTGTCTCTTGGAATATTAAAAAGCAGCGTGGATTCGTTCCCGGAATGGATAGAGATAATCATAATCACATCAGCGCGGGAAACTGTCTCTTCTTTATCTGTCCCCGCTATTAGAATAATCTGGGGTCCTGAAACAGTAGAAGAATCCTCCGGCGCTGTTTCCGTGGTGATTTTCTCTTTTTGTCCAGCAGTTATAGTGTAATAATAGTAAAAGAGTCCGCCGAGAGATAGGAAGCATGTAAGCAGGAAAGTAATCATAAAAAACAAGTATACGTTTCGCATAGTTGGACGTCCTGTCTGTAAAAGTCAAAATCTCTATTTTTATATCGGCAGAAAAGGGAATATATCCAGTAGGCAAGGGTGCTCCCTGCGTTGACAAAAAAAGAGCGTAACGTTATATTCAACGTTACTGCTATTTATAATCTCGTTAGGTGAGGCTCCTGTGTAGATACAAGCTTATGCCCAAAAATGTCTAAAGACGCCAATGGGTCAACAGAATCCATCGAATTAAGGTGTTTTCTAATGAAGCTGGATAATATATTCCTACGCTATGCAGTGCTAAAGCTCGACGAAGGGGAACAGAACGGGCATATACGATGACTGGCTGATTATGCACGTCTTCCCAACGGTGGAAGGCGTTTTTTGTTTGAAATAAGTGTCAGACGGAAGAAGTACAGCTGCGTGTCTGGCCTAGAGAGGAGGAAAAAGGATGGAGAAATTAAACGAACAGGCACGGGAGGAATTCGTGGAATTAATAGCGGAGTCTTTGCAGCAGGAGCGCATAGAAGCGTTTCGTGAATTATTTTTGGATTTGCACCCTGCGGACCAGGCAGAAGTTTTTCTTGAGCTTGATGAAGAACGGGCAGTAGTGTATAAGTTTTTGTCCCCGGAAGAATTCGCTGAAGTATTCGACAGCTTTGAACCCGAAGTGCAAAAGGAAGTAGCTCTGCAGCTGAACGATCAGTATGCTGCCGAAGTATACAATAATATGTATGCAGATGATGTTGCCGACTTTCTGGGGGAGCTTGAGCCGAGGCAGATGACACATATTCTGCAGGCGATGGATCAGGAGGACGCCAATGACGTCCGGGAGCTGCTCGCCTACGAAGATAAAACGGCCGGTGCCATCATGACAAAAGAATTTGTGTCCATCAAAGCAACGGATACAATTGATGAAGTGATTGACCATCTGCGGCGGGAGGGTCCGGATGCAGAAACGATCTATTATCTGTATGTAGTGGATGAAGAGGAGAAGCTGGCAGGTGTCGCTTCGATCCGTGACTTGATTGTAGCGGACTCAGACCGCACGGTTTCTGAGGTAATGAGCAGTCGTGTCGTGTCTGTCCACGTAGATGATGACCAGGAAGAGGTCGCCCAGCTGATACAGAAGTATGATTTTCTGGCAACTCCTGTTATAGACAGTGAAGGGAGGCTTGCGGGAATTGTAACCGTGGATGATGCACTCGATGTGCTCGCAGAAGAAGCTTCGGAAGACATTGGAGAAATCTCCGGGTCCCGTGGTTCCACAGATGTGAGTGTTAATGCATTTAAAGCAGCCAGACTCCGTGCTCCCTGGATTATCCTGCTGATGTTTTTAGGCCTGTTTACAGCCCAGGTAATCGGCTGGTTTGAAAGCACCCTCGAAAGTGTCGTTCTGCTTGCCGCGTTTATTCCGATGATTATGGGGTCAGCCGGAAACACGGGCACGCAGTCGCTTGCTGTGTCTGTGCGTGCGCTTGCAACGGGAAACATTGAACGAAAAGGGCTGTGGCGTACGATCAGCCGGGAATTTTCCACGGGAATTATGATTGGGGTGGCCTCAGGAATTGTGATTACGATCTTATTGTATCTTTTTTACGGGGAACCCCTGATAGGAGTAATTGTTGGTTTTTCCATCATGATTTCACTTGGAGTGGCTAGTGTTATCGGCACGCTGGTGCCGCTTTTAATCAACAAGCTGAAGCTCGACCCTGCCATTGCTTCAGGACCGTTCATCACAACGCTCACTGATATTATCAGCCTGCTGATTTATTTCACAGTAGCTTCGTCGCTCATCCAGAGCATTTAAGAACAGATTTTCTTAAAAAGAATAATGAAAAAAGGGGAGACGCTGTCTCTTCTTTTTTTGTGGGCAGTTAATTAGATTAACAATTGCGCGGTGTGATAAACTATCACTATCCTGGATGAAAAGGAGCGAGGGCTTTGCAGTTAACAACCTATACGGATTATGCATTACGGATGGTAATGTACCTGGCCGCTCATGATGAAGACGAGTCCCTGCATAGTATTAAACAAATATCGACTGCATACTCCATTTCGTACAACCATCTGACTAAGGTTGGGCATGAGCTGTCGAAGCTTGGCGTCATTCACACGGTGAAAGGCCGGAACGGAGGAATTCGTTTGGCCAAAGAACCGGAAGAAATTAATATTGGCTGGCTTGTAAGGCAGACAGAAGATAATCTGACGCTGGTGGAATGCTTTGATCCAGAATCGAACCAGTGTATTTTAGCAGGCAGATGCCGGCTCCAGGGTGTTTTGGGAGAGGCTTTGAAAGCGTATTTGTCGGTGCTCGATAAGTATACGGTCAAAGACATCACAGTAAACAAGGAAATGCTTCATGCTCTGTTTGCAGCTTCAACGGCAAAAAATCAGCCGCCGATTTCTTTTTCTTAAGAAAAGATATCATCGTGCTTGCCCCGGTCACGGTGACATTCGTTAATCATCCAGGAAACCAATTATACATAATAAAGCAGCAGCCCTGTTGAAACGGGACTGCTGCTTCTTTTCATACTCTGAAGGTTAGTTTGTCTCTTCAAAGCGCCGCAGGTCATTATTGTGACCGATAGCAATAAGCACGTCTTCTTTGAAAAGGCGGTCCTGGGCTGTGGGTGATATATTAACCTCTTTGCCGCGGCGGATGCCGAGAACGGTAACGCCGAATTTGGCCCGGATATCGAGCTGGGCGAGGGTCTTTTTATGCATGGATGCTGGTGCAGTAATCTCTATAATGGAATACTCTGCGGAGAGTTCAATATAGTCAATGACACGGTCAGAAACGAGGTGCTGGGCGATACGGTTGCCCATGTCATGCTCCGGGTGGATAATCTTATCTGCCCCGATTTTATCGAGAACCTTGTGGTGGTGAAAGTTTTGCGCTTTTACCCAGACCGAAGGGATGTCCATCTCCTTTAATAAGAGAGTGCATAAAATGCTTGCCTGAAGATCATCACCAATAGCGACAATCACGTGATCAAAATTTGTAATCCCCAGGTTCCTTAGTTCTTTTTCATCTGTGCCGTCGGCGACGGCGCTGTACGTAGAATGATTGGTAATGTCGTCGAGTTTTTCTTCATTATTGTCAATGGCCAGCACGTCATGACCGAGCTTGTACAATTCTGTACTGACGCTGACACCGAATCGCCCGAGACCGATAATGGCAAATTGTTTTTTCACACGGCGTTCTCCTTTGTCTGAAGCTTGGGGTCGTTTTCCTGTAATTGTATCGTTAATGTACCGCCGCAGTCGTGATTTGTCAAACGGGAGCCGGATGAAGGACTTGATCGTCTGATAAAGCGGAACGGCCGGAGAAATAAAGATGAAGGCAGCGCTCTGTCTGTTTTTTTAAATTAGCGTTTAAATGAGAGGTCCGGCCTGAGCCGCTGTTAAGATAGTACACGTAGTGTGTGAAAACACCGTCATTTTCTTCAAAAACGACCCTTATATTCTTTTTTTTCATGTAGAGACGCAGCTGATCGAGGTCGTGCCCAAGAGTATCGAAAGCCTGTTGAAACAACCGTTCGTAGGGTTCCTGCAGGCGGACGTCAGAAGATTTAAGCGCCTGTGTATCGAGCGTCAGTACTTTTTTTACAATCGGAAGGAGGACAGCATAATGGATAACGATATGTTCTTTTTCTGTTATAACCATTCTGTTCTCCCCCTTGCGTTGCATGATTAAATTCATTATACGAATACATGTTCCCGTTTTTCAATAAGATTTTTCATTTGCTCCGAATTTTTTGAATTGTATAGCTCGAATTTTTGCAGGAAATGGTCTATAATGAAGTTATGTAAGCGGATACATTAAGCTTTTATTCTTCTTGGAGTTGTCGGACAATTAGTTTTACTGGCGTCAAAGGTGGGTATAGTGCAGTACACACAAAATTTATTGGCAATCAATAGATAGGCATTGGGAGGCCATGCGCGCGTCGCCCGCTTTAAAAAAGATCAGCGCCCGGCGGGTGCTGCAATAAGAACAGGGGGTTCGGCGAATATGTTACATCCAACTCATGAGCAGCATTTTATGAAAAAAGTGAAACCAATTCAAAATGGTAGAAGACCTTCAAGGCAGATTCTTCAGTCTCTATATGCTCAAATGATGATGGAGTATGCTGTGTTTGAATTTAACAGAGAGCGGCTTCTGCAAAAAATTGATGACTCCCTGGATATGCATGACGAAAAAGCTTTTCAGGAATGGACAGAGGCTTATAAAGAATTGATGAGCGAATATAAAGATGGCAAAGTATTATTCGAACAAGGCTATAAATTAGAGCTTGAATTTGAATGAAGATTTATATCAGCACCCTTTGGGCTTCCCTGAAGGGTGTTTTTTTCATGTCATAACAAATCAGAAAAAGTCACTGCCGGTCTTTACGGTGTTGGCGTTTTTTTGTATTGTTCTTTATACTGGGAAAGAAAAGAAAAGCGAAGGAGGCAGAGCTGGTGATACTTTCCGACCAAACAATCCGTTCAATGATGGAACAGGGCGATCTTAGTATTGATCCATTAGAGGACCATCAGATCCAGCCGGCATCGGTGGACATTCGTCTGGGTACTCACTTTCTGAAAATCGACGAGAACGCTATCGAGTCCATTCAACTGGACCGGCCCGCTAAATATGTGGAATTTGAAAGTGATCAGGTAATTATTCCCCCGCATTCGTTTCTGCTTGCGACCACAAAAGAATACATCAGGCTTCCCCAGCATATTACAGCCTTTGTGGAAGGAAGAAGCTCTATCGGACGGATGGGACTCTTTATTCAAAATGCAGGCTGGGTGGACCCGGGGTTTGAAGGGGAAATCACGCTTGAGCTTTATAACGCCAATCGTCTGCCTATTCGTTTAACGTCCGGCAGGCGGCTCGCACAGCTCGTTTTCGCTGAGATGGATCAAAAAGCCGGTTCTCCTTATGCGGGCAAATACCAGGGACAGCGGAATGCGATGGGAAGTCACGCCTTTTTGGATCAGGAAAACGAATAAAACTGCGCGGGGCTAATACATAGCTGAAATGAGAAATAATGATTTAAAAGACTCGTGACCTTTACTGTTCACGGGTTTTTTCGAGGTAAGCGTAAGCAGAGGCACAGGCGAAAAAAGATGTTATAATGGGAGCGCTGTGAAATGTTTTGGTGGAAAGAAGGAATAACAATTGGGTTTTCAAAATGACAAAGCGGTCGTTGTTTTTAGTGGGGGACAGGACAGTACTACTTGTTTGTTCTGGGCACTGGAACAATTTGAAGAGGTCATTGCCGTAACTTTTTCTTACGGACAACGGCACGATCAGGAAATAGAAGTAGCAAAGCGAATTGCTGAGGATATAAATGTTGAGCACCATGTACTGGATATGGGGCTTTTAAGTCAGCTGGCACCGAACGCGCTGACTCGCGACGATATTGAAGTAGAGGCGGGAGAAGACGGGGAGCTTCCTTCTACGTTTGTAGAGGGCAGGAATCTGTTGTTCTTTTCTTTTGCGACGATTCTTGCTTCGCAGAAAAAGGCAAAACACATTGTGACAGGCGTATGTGAGACAGATTACAGCGGATACCCGGACTGCCGGGATGTATTTGTGAAATCATTGAATGTGTCGCTAAATCTGGCTATTGGAAAAGAGTTTGTGCTGCATACACCTTTGATGTGGCTCGATAAAAAAGAAACCTGGGGGCTTGCCGACCAGCTCGGGAGGCTTGAATACGTAAAGAATGAAACGCTCACCTGCTATCATGGCATACCGGGGGACGGCTGCGGGGAATGCCCGGCCTGTCAACTGCGCCGTGCAGGCTACGAGCAATATATGGAACAAAAAGAAAGGAAAGAATTATGATTTATTCGTATTATCCACAGTGGCCGCACAACTACCGGTACGAATTAAACAAGGATATGCATTTAAGTGCGGCACACTATATTCCTTCTGAAGAAGCGGGAAAGTGCCGCCGGGTGCATGGACACACCTATACAATTAACGTGACAGTTGCCGGTGATGAATTGAACCGGAACGGGTTTTTAATTGATTTTACCGTTTTAAAAAAATGGATCCATAAACGATATGACCATACTCTGTTGAATGATCACCCGGAGTTTGCCAGTGAAGAAACCGAGGCTGCTTATCCGACAACGGAAGTAGTCGCGCAGGTGATCTGGAAAACAGTACAGCAGAAGCTCGATGAAACGTCGAATAAACCTAAATGCCTGCAGGTGCTCGTTAGGGAGACTCCGACAAGCTATGCGGTGTTCCGGCCCAAAGAGGAGGACTTTGCCTAAATGAAACCAACACCTGTACTGGAAATATTCGGTCCGACGATCCAGGGCGAAGGCATGGTTATCGGGCGAAAAACGATGTTTGTACGCACCGGCGGCTGTGACTACCGGTGCTCCTGGTGTGATTCCGCCTTTACATGGGATGGATCACAAAAGGCTGTAGCGATGAGTGCGGAAGCCATTTATGAAAAATTAAAAGAAGCCGGCGGCAGAAGCTTTAACCATGTCACTATTTCCGGAGGCAATCCGGCTATGCACCCCGGTCTCGGGGAACTTGTAGCGCTTTTGCAGGAACACGGTATCGAGACAGCGATTGAAACACAGGGCTCGATCTGGAATGACTGGGTGAAGGAAATCGATGAGGTAACAGTTTCCCCGAAGCCGCCGAGTTCGCTGATGAAAACGGATTGGACCAGGCTGGATTATTATATGAAAGAACTGTGTTCGCGCAGAGAAAAAGAAGTCAGTCTGAAGGTAGTTGTTTTTGATGAAAGCGATCTGAATTACGCGATGGAAGTACATGAGCGTTATCCCGCTGTAACAATGTATCTGCAGGTGGGAAATGACGATACTGTAACGCCGGAGGTAGAGAAACTGAGAGATCATCTGCTTGCTAAATACGAATGGCTTACAGAAAAAGTTCTACAGGAGGAGCGTTTGAACGGAGTGCGGGTGCTGCCGCAGCTGCATACGCTTCTTTGGGGAAACAAACAGGGAGTATAAGGAGGAAAAGAACATGCCGGAAAGAGACGATATTGAGCAGTTAGATCAGCTGGGAAGTGAAAAAACGGCGTATACATTTGAATATGACCCTTCTCTGCTTGAAGCATTTGAAAACACCCACCCGTACCGGGATTATTTTGTGAAATTTAATTGTCCGGAATTTACCACCCTCTGCCCGAAAACGGGGCAGCCGGATTTTGGCACGCTGTATATCAGCTACATTCCGGACGAAAAAATGGTGGAAAGCAAATCGCTGAAATTGTATTTGTTCAGCTTCCGAAATCACGGTGGCTTTCATGAAGATTCGATTAATACAATCGTAAACGACCTGGTAGAGCTGATGGACCCCCGTTATCTGGAGATATGGGGTAAATTTACTCCGCGCGGCGGTATTTCGATTGATCCATTTGTAAACTACGGCAGAGCCGGAACTAAATACGAGCAGCTTGCAGAAAACCGGCTGTTTCAGCATGATTTGTATCCTGAGCCGGTAGACAACCGCTAAGCCTTTCCCGACATGGGAGAGGCTTTTTCTATAGGGAAAAGGACAAGAGCGGTAAAGGTTTGAAGTAAATAAGAAGAGGGGTAGAGAAATAAGTAATTGTGAAAATTTGTGAAAACAGGAGGAGCAGGGACGATGGGTAATCAAACAGCGGGAAATAAAGTGGTGGAAATACTTAAGGAATGGGGCGTTAGCCATCTGTATGGCATGCCGGGAGATTCCATCAATGAATTGATGGAAGAATTACGGAAGGATGAAGACGGTCTGAAGTATATCCAGATTCGTCATGAAGAGACGGGAGCCCTTGCTGCTGCCGCCTATGCGAAGCTGACGGGGAGGCTGGGCGTTTGTTCTTCGATTGCCGGACCTGGAGGAGTTCACTTATTAAACGGCCTGTATGATGCGAAAAGAGATAAAGTGCCAGTACTTGCTTTGGTCGGACAGGTTGATACGTCCATCATCGGCACAGACAATTTTCAGGAAATCCAGCTGAACCAGATGTTTGCTGATGTCAGTGTATTTAATGAAAGTGTCCAGAGTGCCGCGCAGCTCCCGGACATGCTGCATCAGGCGATACGTGCTGCCTACACAGAAAAAGGAGTAGCTGTGCTCGTGATCCCGGATGATGTTTCGGCTGAAGAAATAAAACGTGAAGCCCCGATATCTTCCGGCGTGTTTGCGAGGCCGAAGATCCGCCCGGAGAAGGAAGATATGGTGGAGGCCGCGAGGCTGCTGCACGGGGCGCAGAAGCCAGTGATTCTGGCGGGGAAAGGGGCCAGGCACAGCACTGATGAGCTGCTGGCGTTTGCTGAACATATTCAGGCACCAGTAGCATCTACGCTTCTTGCAAAGAGCGTTGTTCCGGATGAGCATGAGCACAGTCTTGGACAGAATGGCCAGATTGGCACAACGCCGTCATACGAAGCGGTGCAGGAGGCCGATTTGTTAATACTGGCCGGCACTTCCTTTCCTTATCGTGATTTTATGCCGAAAAACACTAAAGCAATACAAATCGATATCGATCCAAGAGTGATCGGAAAATACTATCCTGTAACTGTAGGTTTAGTCTCTGAACTCGGACCTGTGCTTCAGTGGTATACGGAAAATCTCGAACGCCGGGAGCCTTCTGCCTTTATGCAGAAATATAAAGAAAAAAGAAAAGAGTGGTGGAACGAGCTCGAAAAAGATATGACAGAAGAAACAGACAGGCTGCAGCCGCCGCAGGTGATTCATGAAGTACAGCAGTTTTTGGAGGAAGACGCTGTAGTCTCTGTCGATGTTGGAAATGTCACCGTATGGGCTGCTCGTTATTTAAAGCTGAAAAGACAGGAGTTTGTAATATCAGGGTGGATGGCTACGATGGGGTGCGCCCTTCCCGGTGCGATTGCCGCCAAAGCGGCCTGGCCTGAAAAGCAGACAGTCATGCTTGCCGGGGATGGTGGTTTTGCCATGGGGATGCAGGATTTTGCCACTGCCGTAAAGTATCAGCTTCCAATGATTTGTGTCGTATTTAATAACGAAAAAATTGGAATGATTGAATACGAGCAGCAGCAGATGGGCCATCTGGATACGGAAACAGACATCAGCGGTATTGATTTTGCGGGATTCGCGAAAGCTTGCGGCGGTGAAGGATACAGGGTCAGAACAAAAACCGAACTGCATGAGGCGCTGCAAAAAGCAGTGCTTGCCACCAGACCCGTAGTTATTGACTGCGTCGTGGATATGCAGCCGCCTCTTCCCGGCCGGATTTCTTACCAGCAGGCGGTACATTACAGCGAATTTATTATTAAAAATGTTTTTGAGCGTGGAGAAATTTCGCTGCCGCCTTTGAAAAAAGGATGGAAACGAATAAAAAAATAAAAGAAAAACCAGCTGATTTTATTCATCAGCTGGTTTTTGCATTGATTGATACTGCATACTTGATGCACCTTTGATCCGGGCTTCCAGACGGATATTATCGAGTTTGCCGTGAAGCAGTTCATACCGGATTTTTCCGGATTCATACAGCTTGTCGGACCGGGCTTTTGCTTTCCCTTTCACCCGTGCAGGCGTCTGCTGGACAGCTCCTGCTCCGGAAGATACTTTGCGGCGGTATTCTTTCCCGCTTTTCGGAGCGGTGAGCAGACTGGTAAGCACTGACACAGCATAGCCAGCAGCAACTCCCGACCAGAGGCTTTTTTTATGCATTTCCTGTATTCTCCTCTTTCCAGTCCTTAATGGCCTGGCGCTTCTGGTACATATAGTATCCTAAAGCAAGGCTGCCGTAAAGACCGCCAAGAGCCTGCTCATTCACTTTGCCTTTGCCTTCGGTGGAACTCTTTTTCATGCCTGCTGTCATATCAACAAGGCTTGAAGTGAGCTTTCTGGAAGCTTCCCCGGCGTCGCCAACAATGTAAAACAGCGGACTCAACGAGTGGAGCTTTTCATTTACATCCAGAATCGTCTCGTTGCTGTTATGTAAAATCAGCTCCGATTGATTCATTACCTGGTCGAGTTGCTCAGGCAGTTTGTCTACTGTTTCGTTCACCCCATTTAATGTTTTAGTGAGGTTGCTTAAGACACGTGCTAAGAAAATAACTAATACTGCAAAAGCTACCGCGATGATTAGTAGAGCTATGCCGCCAATCATACCCATGATTCACCATTCCTCCTTACAATAAATGCGATTAATCCTACAGCCTAATAAATGGTACCATGATTCATGGCAGAGCACCAGGGCGTGCGGACCATATAATAGTGTCTAACTCTCTCGTACCCTGCTTTTCAGAGCCCTAAACAGATTCTATTATAAATTTCCGGAAAGAAACCGGGGTTTGGAGAAATTAAAGAGAGGACTTCTGGAGAAAATCCTGTTTTTGTATGCACATAATATGGGAAAAGAAACGTAACAAAAATGATGAGGAGGAAAAAACATGCCATGGACGATGAATGACTACCCTTCATCCCTAAAAAACCTGCACAAGCCGGTAAAGAAAAAAGCAATTGATATAGCCAATTCGATGCTCGACGATGGATACGATGAAGGCCGTGCAATTCCAATTGCAACCGAACAGGCAAAAGAATGGTACAGCAATGCTTCTAAAGAAGAAGTGACGGAATTCATGGAGGAGGAAGATCCTAAGTCCCGTGATGATAAAGAAAGTGGTTCGGATCCGGAACTGATGGAAAAAGCAGAGCTGGTAGAAGCACATGAAGACGGATGGGCTGTGCGGGCAAAAAGTGCGAAAAAACCGGATATTGTCTATGACAGCAAATCAGAAGCTATCGAACGTGCAAAAGAAGTGGCAGAAAAGAAAGGAACAGAAGCCATTATTTACAAAAAAGATGGGACAGTAGAAAAAAGGCATTCCTATTAAATAAAAGAGGGAGCAGCTGTATATTAGGCAGCTGCTCTTTTCAATGTATAAAGGAGGGATCCTTTTTATTTTTTTCTTTCATGAAAGCAATCAGCTCTACTGAAGGCACCGGCCGGCTGAAATAATATCCCTGGACGTAAGAGGTGCTGTACTGCTGCACAAATTCCAACTGCGCGGCATTTTCCACTCCTTCCGTAACGACATCGAGATCAAGCTCTTCAATGAGGCGGTAAATGCCAGTTAAAAGCGTTGTATCAAAGGTCGTGGAAGGAATATGGCGTACAAAGCTGCGGTCGAGCTTTACCAGATTGATAGGAAGGTCGCGGAGGGAATGCAGTGAAGAGCTTCCCACCCCAAAATCATCGAGCGCAACTTTCACTCCGCGCTGCTGCAGCTGTGTAATAAAATCAATAGTCATTTGAGGATCATAATCGATATTGTCCTCTGTAATTTCCGCCCGCAGAAGATGAGGCGGAAAGCCTGTTTCTGCCAGCGCGCTATCAAGGGAGTCCATAAGATAATCAAGCGATTGAATCTGTATTTTAGACACATTAAAAGACAATTTGATGGAAGGGAAGCCGGAGTCTCTCCACTTTTGGGCTTCCTTAAGCGAAGAATGAATCACCCACGAGCCGACTTTGTGAATATCTCCTGTTTCTTCTAAAAGCGGTATGAACGTGGCGGGGGAAATGCTTCCGTAAACCGGATGTTTCCAGCGAAGAAGAGCTTCAGCCCCGTCCACATTCTCGCATTCCGGCTCCATAATCGGTTGGAATTCCAGATAGAATTCTTCTTTTTCGAGAGCAAACATAATGTCGTTTCTTATTGCCAGAGAAAATTGATAATCATCATTAAGAGACAACTCATCATAAAAGACAATTCTGCTGTCTTTATTCTTTTTAGCCTCGTACATAGCGGTGTCGGCATGCTTTAAAAGAATGTCAAAGTTTTCCCCATCGTCAGGAAAAGAGCTCACCCCGGCACTGGCTGAAATAAACGTAGCTTTATCGTCAAAATAGTATTGTTTATTAAGAAAAGTCACGGCCTCTTCGAGTAAGCCAGCGAGGTGTTCTCTGCTTTCGGCTGCTGTAACTACAACAAATTCGTCTCCCCCGAGGCGGGCGGTGATTGAATCAGGACCGGTAAACATGCTGTTTAACCTGGCGGCAGCCTGTCGGATTAATTCATCACCTGCCCTGTGCCCCCAGCTGTCGTTAACTCGTTTAAACCCATCAAGGTCAAAAAATAGAACGAATGTGTTATTTTTATGGTTTTCAAGAAACCCTGGAAAAGCTTCCTGCACATAATGACGGTTATGCAGAGAGGTGAGGTGGTCTGTATATGCCATATGTGTAACTTCAAGGTGAGCGTATTCCGAACGCTCAAGCATATTGTTCATAGATTCCTCCAGCTCTTTTAATTCCCTGGCCGGCCGGTGTTTTAAAGAAACCCTGTGGGAAAGCAGATGATGGAGACGAATATGCTTCAACTGCTCTGATAAAGAAGTAATCGGTCTTTCTACAAGGAATTTAAACTGCGAGTATGTCAGTGCGAAATAGGCGAGCAGCAGAGCAAGCATGAAAAAAACCATTGTATTCACGGTATCGGAAAGTTCGGAGGAGTATATCCGGTCTTTCATTACCCCCAGCTGGAAAGCAGAACGGCCATCTGCGTTTTCAGCTGTCCAGGTGCCTTCGATAGTGTCCGCATCTTCAGAAGTAATGGCCGTACCGGACGGTCCATTTCCTGGCCGCAGAGTGATCGGGAAGGAGAACAAGTCACCCACAGTATCTATATATCTGTCGTCAACTGTTTTTCCCATAACTAAATAACCATTAAAGTCTCCAGTCCCGTCGCTCGGCAGAATATGCTGAATAGAAAAATAATGGGCGCCAGAGCCGCTTCCAGTCAGAAAAGTCCGCTCTTCCCCGGACTTCTGCAATTCTTTCTGTACTCCAGAGAGGAGCGAACGGCTTATATCTCCTTCTTCCTGGCTGTGCAGATCCACTTTTTTTTCGTAGACGGCTTCAAGCTCTTTATTAACGAACAGAATGATGTTTACGCCGTTGTTAATAAATGTATCATTCTGCAGATTTGTATGTATGTACTCTTCATGCTGGTCTGTCATAAACTGAAAAGAATCGTCCCAGGTGGCCCAGTCTTCATTTAAAGCGTGCATGGAAGTAATATCCTGTTCAACAGCTGCCTGGACCTGTCCAACATCCTCAAGGGCGTTGTGCCGGTCAAAGCTATCGGCGTCCGCCATCAGCATCGGGTAAAAAATAAAAGCCATGACTGCGAGAAAAACGGCGATGCTGATAAGAGCATGAGCCTTGCCGTAAGATCCTATTCTCATTTCTTATCAACTCCTCCGCAGCTGATTGACTGCTCATTATTATATAAGTATCTCTGTTACATATATAATGACACAAAAGGCTGTATAAAGATATGTATTATTTGTGACTTTAGTCTTACAAAAAGACAGCTGCCGGAATTTCACCCGGCAGCTGTCTATATACAAATTATTGAAAAGAAAATCCGCGAGTTACTGGACGTCTTCGGCTAGTCGTTCTACTTCCTTCGCAGCGTTGAAATCTTTTTCGGTGACGCCGCCCTGGTCTACAGTGGTAAAAGAAATAGTAATCTGGGTATGATCAATGGTAATTTTGGGATGGTGCTGCACATTTTCTGCATGCGCTGCCACCTCTTTAACAAACTCAATACCATCCAGATAATTAGAGAATTTATACTCCCGTACAATGGCCTTGTCCCCGTCATTATTCCATTTTGGCAGATTGCTAAGCTCGTTTTGAATTTCTTCTGCAGACATGATCATTGTTCCACGTTCCTTTCCTTATTGATGATTTTTTCTCTCCCGCCTCAAAGGGAGAGTAGTACACCTGAAAGAGCCCCCGGATTTTATAATTTCATCGTAGGACACTTCATGAACTATAAAACCGTATTCCCGTAATTGTTTGTTAACATGCATATTTTCCGGCAGTGAGATGACATGGCGGCGCCCGAGAGAGAATACATTAGTCCCCAGCCGGCTCTGTTCCTCCTCAGGTACAGAAATAATATTAAAATACTGCTTGACTGCTTCCAGACTCTCCGTGTCAAAGGCTGCTTCATAGGCAATAGCAGTAGCACTGTCCAAAATATTAAATATACAGTCCAGATGCAGATGGCGGTTATCGAAATGTACCGGTATAATCTGCTTATCAGGACACGCTTTCTGAAGTTCGTCCAGGCCTTCTTTAGATGTCCGGGAGCTTTGCCCGACAAAAAGAAGCTTCTCTGAAAGCATAACGTCCCCGCCTTCGATGGTGCCGCTTTTTAAATGTGTACACGGGCCGTAACGCTGTTCATACCAGTCCGCTAAAGCCGTGGTTTCTGCCGAACGAATAGAAGTACCCATATTTGATAAAAACAATTGATCATCAATCACAAACCCAATGTCCCGGGTGAAGACCTGTTCGGGGAGAGAAGCGGAGGCAGGCAGAAAATGTACAGAAGCGCCGAATTCCTGAATGACAGCTGTAAGCTGTTTATGCTGAAACACTGCTTTTTCTATATCGATATTGGCGGAAGCGTGCTGCTTCTGCATTTCATTTATTACTTCTTTAATAGCCATATGCCTGGGCTCGCACATGATAACATCGGCTAAAACAGAATATTCATCTTCAACATACGCAGTAATAGTGTTGGTCAAAAGAACCCGCTCCTTTTCTCTTTAAGCATACATTATACCAGACAAAACGACGGGAATTATGTATGCTTAAAGGAAAGAAAAGAAAAGTTTTAAAAAAATTGTTGAGAAGAATTGACAAAAGGAATAAAATGAAGGGTAGTATAATTATGAAAAATCCTTACATATCAAGGGTTTTCGAGATAGATCGTCAGCGGGGCCGGAAATCAGCCGCTGGTTGTTTACAGAAAGAGAGGCACGAAGTATGTTTAAACGAATATTAATAGCCAACCGCGGCGAGATCGCAGTTCGCATTATAAGAGCCTGCCGGGAGCTTGGGATTGAAACTGTAGCCGTATATTCTGAAGCGGATAAGGATGCCCTCCATGTCCACATGGCAGACGAAGCTTACTGTGTGGGACCGTATGCTTCCTCAGAAAGCTACTTAAAAATGACTAATTTAATTTCCACTGCTTTAAAAACAGGAGCTGAAGCGATCCACCCGGGATACGGTTTTTTAGCAGAGAACGCTGAATTTGCCGAAATCTGTGCAGACCACGATATTACGTTTATCGGCCCTTCTCCGGAAGCTATCCGCCGGATGGGAACGAAGGACGTGGCAAGAGAAACAATGAGGGATGCAGGAGTACCGGTTGTACCAGGAAGCAATGGATTGCTCGATGAAAATACGGATGTTCATGCACTTGCAGAAGAGATCGGTTATCCAGTGATGATCAAGGCTACTGCCGGCGGCGGCGGAAAAGGAATGCGGGCAGCTCATGCCGCTGAAGACCTGGACAAATGCATCCAGATGGCTCGTCAGGAAGCAGAGAGCTCCTTTGGTGACGCCGGAGTTTACATGGAGAAGCTGGTTGTGGAGCCAAGGCATATTGAAATTCAGGTTATGGCAGACAGTCATGGAAACGTTATCCATTTAGGAGAAAGAGACTGTTCGATCCAAAGACGCCACCAAAAGCTTGTAGAAGAAGCGCCTTCACCTGCTCTCGATGAAGAAACGAGAAAAGCAATGGGGGAAGCCGCCGTTCAGGCTGCAAAAGCAGTTGATTACTGCGGAGCGGGCACAGTGGAATTCCTTTTGGATGCCCATAAAAAGTTTTATTTTATGGAGATGAATACGAGAATTCAAGTGGAGCACCCCGTGACAGAGGAAGTGACCGGTGTTGATTTAATCAAAGAACAAATTTATGCAGCAGCCGGCCATGAACTGCAGGTGAAGCAGGATGAAATTGAAATTGAGGGATGGGCGATGGAATGCAGAATCAATGCAGAAAGTCCGGCAAAAAATTTCAGGCCTTCTCCTGGGAAACTTGAACTTTATCTGCCTCCAGGCGGATTGGGTGTACGGGTGGACAGTGCGATGTATACAGGGTTCAAAATTTCTCCCTACTACGATTCAATGGTAGCCAAGCTGATCGTCCGCGGGAAAAACAGGGAAGAAGTGATCGCCCGGATGAAGCGGGCGCTGCTTGAATTCGTCGTAGACGGAGTGGATACGACGATCCCGTTTCACTTGAAGCTTTTAAACCATGAAGATTTTATTTCCGGAAACTTTACTACAAACTTTTTGGACACCCATTCTATTATGGAAGAAGAAAGCAGTGTCTAGCATATAGGAAGGCGGAAGGATCGATGGCGACCAGATCGACAAAAAAGCGGATTACGGATGCAGCGTTGGAGCTGTTTGAAGAATTTGGCTTCCATGCGGTCACCGTCGATCGCATTGTGAAACAAAGCCATACATCCAAAGGCGGTTTTTATCACAATTTCACGTCCAAAGAAGAACTTTTGTACACTATTCATGAATCATTCATTACCTATGTGCTTACAAAGGCAGACGAAGTGCAGTCCAG
This sequence comes from Marinococcus sp. LNHM3E3-2.2, assembly GCF_056034385.1. NCBI lineage: Bacteria > Bacillati > Bacillota > Bacilli > Caryophanales > Bacillaceae > Marinococcus > Marinococcus sp. LNHM3E3-2.2. Next base: position 68,213 of record NZ_JBQLIC010000008.1, on the reverse strand, counting down.
ATATGACACACCGGCCGAGCGGTTATATGAGGTAATACGCTCGTTTGTCCGTATGTTTGAAGTGTACCGTCCGCATGTAACAGTGTTTTATCAGGAAGGAAAGCACTTGTCTTCAGATTATTTCAAGCGGCTCGAAGCCAAACGGGATGAATACAAGAACACGATGTTTCAATTGGTCGAAAACGGTATTGAAGAAGGAGAGTTCCGAAAGGAGCTCCCAGTACCAATTACGTCGATGGCGATATTTGGAATGATGAACTGGACATACAAGTGGTACAAATCAAGCGGCCTGTACTCACTTCAGGATATCGCGAACATATTTGGCGATCTCGTGATGAATGCGGTCCTTACCGAAGAAGCCAGAAAACAGCAAAAGTACCAGCGTTTTTTCTTGAATTCAACGCATGTGTAAGTGTTTATTTTTGAGAGGAGAGAACCCTAATGTATTCCATTGAAGAAATCAAAGAGCTCATTCAGGCAGTGGACGAGTCCTCCGTTGGAGAGCTCGAGATCCGCAACGATATGAAAGAAAAGGTTACTATACGTAAAGAAGCAGCGATGCGTCCTGTGGCACAGCAGAGCGTCCAGCCGGCGCCGCAGCCAGCAGCCCAGCCCGCGCCGCAGCAGTCTGAAATGAAAAAGGAAGAAACGCCGGAAGACAACAGGGAAAAGGAAGCGGAGTCCAATTATTATGAAATTACATCACCGATGGTAGGCACGTTTTACCGCTCACCTTCACCGGAAGCAGGAGCTTATGTGGAAAAAGGAGCGGCGATTAAGCCGAACACCATCGTCTGCATCGTAGAGGCAATGAAGTTAATGAACGAGCTTGAAGCAGAGGTCACTGGAGAAATAGCAGAGATCTTAGTAGAAGACGGAGAGTTAGTAGAATACGGGCAGCCTCTTTTCCGGGTGAACCCTTCATAAATAATATGCTCCGGGACTGAGAAGCCCCGGAGCATATTTGTATCTGTTCAGGAAAAAGAAGCACCGATAAACATCAGAAGGACACTGCTGAAGCTGAGAACAAAAGGAACGTTTGCCATAAAGGAAAACCGTTGGTGCCAGAGGACGAACAGCTGGTCGAGCGTAAAAAACAGAACAGCAGCGAAAATGCCCATGAGTGCGATGTTCCAGTGCTGGGAAAAAACATAAACAAAAGCTCCGCCAATCATGTGCAGAACGAGGGAGACTTCGGGGATGCGCCTGAAGAAAAGGTTGGTGATCCAGTCTGAACAGATCGAAAGAATAGTGCCGTAAACAATAATTGGTACGAGGGAAAAAAAGCCATAGATCGTATAGCTGTGCATTAAATCAGCCAGAGTACTGCCGCCGTTTGTCGTAAAGGGGAGGACAAAAGCCATAACAAACAAAAAGAGCGCCCAGACAGCCAGTGAGGTATGCAGTTTATTCATCAACGATCCCCCCTGAGGTATTTAAGTTTGTATTACCGCTTTCATATAGAACTAAACCCGTATATATGATTGAAGGGAAAAGCTTCTGTTTCTGATGGGAAGGGAGGATATGGTACGATAGGAAAGGAATTTTTAACGAAGGTACAAAGAAAGGATTAGACAATGATTTGGACAATAACTCCCTGGGTTTTTTATGTCATCTGCGCCATTGTTACACTAGTAATAGGAGGAGTGACAGCGTATGCGCTGCACCGGGCTGGCGCTAACCGGTCAAAGCGGATAGAGCGGCTGCTCTCCCCGTTACTGGCTGTTTTTATGGTGGGATTATTTTTTTATTTGAGCTTCAGCTTTGCCGACCGCCTGCAGCCGGGGGAACAATTAATAACCTCAGACAGCCTTGAAGAAGCTCAGGAAACAAAAGCAATTATTCCCCTGGGTTCTTACGCGGTACTCGATAACGTGTATGCTTTTGGATATTATAAAAACGACCAGTGGGAGGGCAGTGATGTTCTCGTCCGTGTCCAGGTAACTGATGAAGAGGCATTTCTGGAATCGTACGAGCCTTATATAGCTGGAAATGGCCTGTTTTTTAACCATTCCCGCGTAGAGTTTGAAGAAGCATACGAGCAGGAATGGCGGGCACCCGCCCAGGAGGCCGAAAGCCGTCTGCTGAACGGGGAGAGCCTTGAGCTTGACGGAGTAACGATTGAAGCTGAGCATACAGAATAGTGTTCAAGGAGGAAAATAATCATGCGGATCGCAGCAGTAGAACAAAACGGCCATTCTTTTCTTGCCGGGTACGATGAAGAATTTGATGTGTATGTTGATTTAGAAATTGGCGAAGACGGGGATTTGAGAAAATGGCTCGAAGAAACCGTTAACGGAAAAGCACTGCTTGTAGAGCGGTGGAAGGACTATACAGAAAGCCGTCACCAATTCAAGACACATGCTGCCGAAAGTGTAAACGTGCTCCCGCCGGTTAACCGGGAAGGGCAGAACATTATCTGCATCGGAAAAAATTACGCTGATCACGCTGCTGAAATGGGGGCACAAAATGCTCCGGAGGCACCGCTGGTGTTTACAAAATCTTCTTCGTCATTAATCGCACACGGCGAAATGATAGAGTTGGACGAATCTTTCACAGAAGCTCTGGATTATGAAGGGGAAATAGCTGTCGTCATTGGAAAAGCGGGACGGCAGATTTCAAAAGAAAATGCAATGGATTATGTATTTGGGTACACCTTGTTCAACGATATCACTGCCCGGGACGTACAAAAGCGGCACCAGCAGTTCTTCCTTGGAAAAAGCGGGGACACGTATGGTCCAATCGGCCCGTATGTTACCGTCGGCCCCTCCGGACAGCCGTCAGACTGGAAGCTCGAAACTTACGTAAATGGAGAAAAAAGACAGTCGGGCAGTATGTCGGATCTTATCTTTAATATTGAAGAGCTGATCGAACAGTTATCCAGGGGTATGACGCTCCGCCCGGGTGATGTTATTGCCACGGGTACACCGGCTGGTGTCGGCTCGGGGTTCAATCCTCCTAAGTATTTAAAGGACGGGGATGCTGTAGACGTTCATGTGAAGGCGATTGGTACGCTCTCCAATAAAGTAAAAAAATTATAGCCTATGCAATACCCGAACCATACTGCGCCTGAAGAAGTAAAAAGAGCGGGGCAGCGTGCAGAAACTGTTTGACGTCGATGCCAAGCCGGTCTGTCACTTTGTCGAGGCGGTATTTCAGCGTATTCCTGTGCAGGTGGAGCCTTTTGGCGGTGGCGCTGCTGTTTAAGTTTTCGAGGAAGAAAGTATAAAGAGTGTGCATTAATTCTTCATCCTGTTCGAGACCGCTTAGAGCATAATGGAAAAGTTCTTTTTTAGAGAACCGGGTACTTTCAACCATATGAATGCAGGGCAGCGCTTCAAATGGGGCAAAAGAGCGTCTGGAAGGCTGCTGCTCCTGAAGAAATGAAAACATCTCCTGTTCCTGCTGATAAATTAAACGAATATTTTCACTGCGGTAGACCTTTCTTCCGCAATAAACAGAAGCATCAACCATCGTGTCTCCCATCAGCAGGGTTGATAATTCCTGAGCCTCGAATACTTCCTCCTCGTCTGAGTCATCATCCGGGATAACAGCAAGAAGCTTTTCATCCCCGAGGACGGTAAGAATGACAGAGCGCTGGTAATATTCAAGAAGAGTATCGTAGATATCATTTTTCCAGCGGTAAAGGCTGGAGCCTTCAAGAAATAAAAAACGAAACGGACTGGGGATATGCTCAGGAAGCGTATCACTTTTTGCCTGAAGATAGGCCGCCCAGGGAGAGTCTTCCCGGCTCCCGGGGGATACGGGCGTGAGCACAGTTTCGAGCAGCTGCTTTTCCCGGATCGAGAGTGAATGAATGGGAATAGCCAATTGTGCACCATCCGGAAGCCTGTAATAAAGGTGTTGTTCCGGCTGGATGATTTCCTTCCATTGCTCCTGGGGCACTGCTTCTGGAAATAGCGAAATAATATCATTTTGCAAGCTGACCGCCTCCTATTCTTACATTATTGTATCAGACACGCATTATTCTAAGGTATAAGACTTTTAACGAATTGGCGCCAGGGTGATAGAATGAACCAGAAAGCTAAAATAGAAAGGATGAACGACATTGGCTTACGATTTAGAAGGAATCCGCCAGTTGGATGTAGACGAACTGAAAGAACAATATAATAACGGTAAAAAAACACCGATCATGATTGATATAAGAGAGCCGGGCGAATATGAAGAACGTCATATACCGGGTGTGCCTCTTCTTCCGATGAATCAGGTCCCTGAAGTGATCGATCAGTTTAAAAAAGATGAATCATACGTGTTTATCTGCCGAAGCGGTTCAAGAAGCCAGCATACGGCCCAGTATTTTCAGGACAATGGCATTGAAAATGTTTATAATTTTGCCGGTGGGATGCTCGCCTGGGATGAAGAAACGAATTCCGGCATGGAAAATCCGTTAAAGGACGTAAACGATTTATATAAAAAATAATCGCGAAGAAAGCTGCAGAGTAATTTCTGCAGCTTTTTTAATATAACAGCTATCATAATTCTCACTGAAAAAGCTGAATGCGTCTTCTTTTCTATAAAGATGAAGGGTTTAGTATTAATTGATTTGGGAAATAGCAAAAAAGAGTATTGAATACAGTTGATTGAGACAGGAGGCGTATGTATGCAGAAAAATAGTATTTTATGGACCGTATTGACAACACTGATTGTTGGCGCAGCCGTTTATTTCCTTAAAGACGGAGAAACAAGAGCGCAGGTGAAAGATGTATCAAAACGAACAGCGGCTAAAGTAGGCGGCAAAACGAAAGAAGAAGAAGATAAAGAATTGAATGAAACTGTAGGTAACCCGAACCCTCAGGATTTTGAAGACAACAAAATGGTTTCTGAAGGTGCTCAATACTCTGTCCTTCATTACGAAGAAGCAGAGGAAAAAGAGGAAGAACCCCTCCGGACAGCAAAGGAAAAAGATGAAAAATAGGCAACGGAAAGACAGCTGTCGAAGTGCTTAATGCACGCAGCTGTCTTTTTATGTTACTAAAGATGATTGAAGGAAATGGAAGGCTTCGGTCTTTTCAATAATTGCTTTACTGGGGTACAATATTCAGAGTGTACTACTATAACGGCTGTAAAGGATGGACTGGCATGATTACTATCGAAAAGCAAACGATCGCAGATATTCCCAGCCTGCATATTTCTAAACAGGCAGATAAACATCATCCGCAGCCGACGGTTTTATTCTGGCATGGCCTTGGCAGCAGTAAAGAGCAGAATCTTTCCTTCGCCTATTATTTGGCAGAAAGAGGGCTGCGGGTAGTGCTTCCGGATGCTCTTCATCACGGAGAACGTGAAGGCGATATGGACGCCGGCAGTAGAACCTATGCCTTTTGGGATATTGTCATGCAGGCGGTGGAGGAAACTGAAGCTCTGCTGAATGAAATGACTACATATGAATGGATTGACAGCGGCCGGGTGTATGTTTCCGGTACTTCTATGGGAGGAATCATTTCATGCGGAGCGCTCAAGTCCTTCGAGTGGATTCAGGGAGGCATGATCATGATGGGGTCGCCATCCTGGAAAGCAATGGCTGAAGAACAGATACGTTCATTAAAGAAAACGTCTGACTGGGAGCTCTCGGCACGTGAGGAGCAGGATTTGTTAGACAAACTGGCCACGTATGATCTTTCCCTTGATCCCGCTAAAGTGGAAGCAAAACCTATCTTTTTTTGGCATGGAAAAGAAGATGACGTTGTCCCTTATGAATTATCGTATCGCTTTTATGAACGTCTTCCGGATAGAACTTCAGCGGGGCAGGCCTATTATCTGCAGCAGGAAGCGGGTCATAAAGTAACGAGAGAAGGGATGATCGCAGCCTCAGAATGGGCCGCCTCCCGTATTTAAAGTAAACGTGCAGTAGAAAGGAGGACAACTATGCTTACAAGCCATTCATCTATCGTATCGGAAGTCATACGTGTCCTGGTTATCGTATTCGGGGCTTTGATTATGGCAGTCGGCCTGAACTTGTTTTTGGAGCCGGCAAATGTATTTGCGAGTGGAGCTACGGGGATTGCGCAGATTATTGCAGGCTTTCTTCCGCTTTCCACCGGCGTACTTTTGTTTCTGATCAATATACCGATTGCTATGCTCGGCTGGTTTAAAGTAGGACGGCTGTTTACGTTCTACAGCTTTTTGCACGTAGCGCTGACAACGTTTTTTCTTGATCTTATACCTATTACGGAACTTTCGGGAGACATTTTATTAAACAGTGTCTTTGGCGGGGCAATTACAGCTGCAGGAGCTGCCGTAGCCTTGAAGTGGGGGGCTTCTGCGGGCGGCCTGGATATTGTGGCCCTGGTGCTGGCACGTATGGGAGATCGTCCGGTCGGTACGTATTTCATGCTGCTGAACGGGGTCATCGTTATAGCAGCCGGCTTTCTGTACAACTGGGAAAGCTCTTTATACACTCTGGTAACACTGTATGTCGGATCAAGGGTCATAGATACTATTCACACACGACACGTAAAGCTTACAGCTTTAATCGTAACGAAAAACCCAGACGAGATGCGGGATGCCATTCATCAAAATCTGACAAGGGGGATCACACGGATTCCTGCCCGGGGAGGATTTGATGCAAGCGAAAAAGAAATATTAATGACAGTGATTACACGGTACGAAATGTACACGCTTCAGCAGGTGGTGCAGGAAGCAGATCCAGAGGCATTCACAAACATTATTAATACGACAACGGTGTTCGGGCTGTTCCGTAAAGACGACTAATCAAAATAAAAGTCGGGAAGTGAGAGAGATGGCCGTAAAAAAGTGGTTAGCTGCAGTACTGGTATGTTTCTGTATGCTCCCTGCCGCTGCGTGCGGCAGCGAACAGACTGCTCAAGAGCCTTCCGCCGGAAGTCAGGAAGCTTCAATGACAAAAAATGATTGGGAGCTTGCCGGCACTCTGGACACTGAAAGCAACGCCTGGCATTTGGAATTTGAAAATACGGGCAGCGGAGAAATGAAGCTGGATTTCCCGGATGGCCAGGAAATAGAAGTTATTATTAAAGAAGAGGGCGTATCCGAACCAGTTTATATTTATTCGGAGGGAAAGGTGTTCACGCAGGCGGAGAAATCTGTGGAGATCAATGCCGGAAACATACGAAGGTGGGACGGAGAGCTTGATGCAGACCTTCTCGATCCTGAAAAGTCGTATCAGGCAGAATTCCGGATCCTTGCTGAAAATCTGGATACCCCGGCTCTGGAAACGTCCGACACCCCGTAAGAGCAGGAGCTGGCAAAGCTCCTGCTTTTTAGTATCAATAAATAAAAAAAGCAGCAAGAGAAAGCAGACCGATAGTACCGCAAATGATAGCAGTGAACCTTCCGCCTATAAAAGCGATCAAAAAGGCAATGCAGAGACCGAGCATGCCGAACCAAGCATCAGGAGGGGAACGCAGGGCTCCCGGAAGCAGAAGAGCTCCGAGCGCTGCATACGGAATGAGCTGGAGTGCCTGCTGCACGGAAACGGGCAGCCGGTTAATATTTAATGAAAAGAAAGGGACCACTCTCGTTACATATGTAATAACGCCCATTCCAATGATTAAAAGAAGCATGTTCATGGCCGATCCCTCTTTTTCTGCTCAAAGGAACTGACATATACGACAATAATGACTGAGGCTGTCATTGCAGCTGGAATAGCCCATCCTGAAGAAAGCCAGATCCCAAGAAACGTGTTGATAGCTGCGCTTAAGCCAGCGGTGTAAAGGGCCATCCGGTATTTTAAAATTGCGGGAAACAATAGTGCGGCAAACAGGGCATATAAAGCAAAATCCATGCTGATCTGCAGATAACCGGGAAAGAAGGCGCCAAAATAATATCCGGCACATGAAAAAGCAACCCAGCTGATATATGCTGCCAAAAAGACCCCAATCCCGAAAAATACGGTCGTTTTATTCCTTCTGGAAGAGATCAACGCAAAGACTTCGTCTGTTAATCCAAATGCTAAAACCGCCTGTTTCCATTTAGAGTCTGAGAAAAGAGATTGTTTGGCAGAAGCGCTCATTAATAAATGCCGGATATTTATGAGAAACGTGGAAATCCAAATACTGTATAAACCAGCCCCGGCAGTAATCAGCCCAATAGCCATATACTGGGCGGCACCGGAAAAAATGATAATACTCATAAGTGCTGTTTCAAATATGGACAGACCGCTGTTGGCACCAAGCAGACCAAACCCCAAAGCAGCAGGTACATAACCGGCGGCGATAGGAAGACCCTGCGTAAGGCCGTTGGCCCAGGAGTGTTCTAATGCAGCTGTATTACTCATAAGGACCTCCTCTCTATTTAATCATATTTTACATTTGTATGTTATATTATACAACAGAGGTGAAAAAATGAAAGAATCAATCGGGAAAGAAATCGGCAAAACATTACGGCAGCTTCGCCATGAGCGTGGGTGGAGTCTGGATAGACTGTCTGAAGCAACAGGAGTAAGCAAACCGATGCTTGGACAGATTGAGCGCGGGGCATCGAATCCGACGATTACGACGATGTGGAAGATTGCAGAAGGGATGGGTGTAGGGTTTTCCGCATTTCTGAAGCAGCAGCGGCCGGACATTGAATTTGTTTCCGCTGATAAAGCTGCCTGGCTCGAAGGGGAGAACGGCTATGCAGTCCGGAATATTTTTTCCAAACACGAACAGGCTCCAGTCGAATGGTATGAATTTGTGCTGGCTCCTGGGGGAAGCCATTATTCTTCTGCCCACCCATTCGGAGTAGAGGAATACATTTTTGTGCACGAAGGGCAGATGGAGGTACAGACGAAAGAGGAAAGTAAACAATTAATGAAACCGGGGGACGCGCTGCGTTTCCGGGCGGATCACTCTCACGCCTATATTAATACCGCTTCGGAAAAAGTCAAAGGCGTTCTTATGCTTTTTTATACCGCTTACCGGCAATAAAAAAAGCCTTCCCCCTTAAAGGGAAGACAGAACTTAAAAACGGAAGCCGTAACGCTTGGAAATAACGTCGTAAAAGCCGAGGGAATTATACAATGCTTTTGTGGCTGCGTTGTTCACTCCGGTTTCCAATTCAATGCCTTTGATGTCATTATGCTCTGCCCAGTAAATAATTTTTAACAGAAGCTTCTTGGCAATACCCCGGTTCCGGTACTGCTGATCCACGTAGAGATCATTCAGCCAGACATAATACCCTCCCTTTTCAAGACTGATGCCAATATTTAAAAAAGCAGCTCCGACAATCTGTTCCTCCGTTTCAGCTACAAAAATATGGGCGGTGGAGTCGGAATCAAGAGAAAGATCGATAGCCCGCTGCAGAAACCGGTAAGCATCCTTCATGCCGATGGAATCCATCTGCCCCATAAGCAGATCTGCTATTTGATTTCTCACATACTGTTCGGTATCTGTAGGTACTTTATACACCTGCATCGTTGAACACATCCTTATTTAAAATCACGCGTTTAATTTTTAAAAAGCACTGTGTCGTCCGCGGAAAGCTTTAACCGCTCTTCTAAATAATGGGCGATGCCGTCTTCTTCATTTGAACCAATGACTTCATTGGCCGCTGATTTTGTGGCTGTACTCGCATTTCCCATGGCAAGCCCGGTCCCGGCGGCTTCAAGCATTTCCAGATCATTATCCTCATCACCGAAAGCAATTACATCCTCCATTGAGAGCCCCGCATAGGCAGCAACTTTTTCGAGGCCGTTTGCTTTGTGATTTCCCTTTTTTATTATTTCAATCATATGGTGAGGCTCTCCCCACGAGCGCTGATGCATGCCCTTGGCTTCACTGGATGAGAGCAGATCCTGCAGGCGTTCTGCTGTCCCTTCCTGTGGATACACGAGCAGGGAAGTAGGAGGGTTCGGAAGCACTCTTTCAAGTCTTCCGGCTCCGGTTACCGGTCCCTGGAAAGCCAGAAGATCAATAAAGGATTCATCATGCTCATCCATGTACACATCATCGAGAACTTCAGCAAGCATGTTTTGGACATTTAGCTTGCGGCAGGTCTCAATCACTGTCCTGGCAAGATCCAGGTCAAGCGGTTCATGGAAGGAGCGGAAAGAGCGATCGGCCGGATGATGAACATAGGCTCCGTTGAAATTAACGATAGGCGTGCAAAGGCCGAGCTGCTGGTAGTACATTTTACTGGCGCGGTATGGTCTGCCGGTAGCGATAGCTATTGTATGCCCGGCTTGTTTAGCCTGCTGTATTACTTTCCAGGTCTTTGTGGAAATTGTTTTATCATCTTTTAAAAGCGTCCCGTCTAGATCAAGAGCTATCAAATGTTTTTTCATAAAAACCTCTTCTTTCCTGGTGGAAATATAAATGCGTCTGTACGACTGTATAGAAACAGCGTCTTTCACGATCCGCTCTTTATTTTACTGGAACAAAAGCAAAAAGAAAAGAAAAGGAATACCTGCCACGTGATAAAAAAGATGAAAGCATTCTACTCATTTATACATCAATTGTACATTTTCATACATAAACTATATTCCCCGGAAAAAGGCTGAACAATTAGAAAAAGCTTAATAAACTCAGCTTATGACGGAAATGAAAAAAATATGAAGAAAAAATAAAAATACAGTTGCATTAATATATATTCAGACTTATAATAATCACCAGAACATATTGTATAAAGATAAATAGAGGTGCAACTTTATGAATACAGCTATTATTGGAGCAACTGGCTACGGAGGAGTGGAGTTAATACGCATGCTGGCCCAGCATCGCGGCGTTGAACAAATAGATGTTTACTCCTCCTCGAAGCAAAATACGAAGCTTTCTGATATGTATCCGCATATGAAAGATTTATATAATGAAATTCTGAAGCCGCTTGAGGCAGCTGACTGGTCAGCATATGATGTTGTATTTCTTTCCACGCCGCCCGGTATATCAGCGGAATGGAGCGAAGCTATTGCAGCACACACGAGGGTGATTGATTTGTCCGGGGATCTCCGGCTGAAGAACGCAGGAACTTACGAACAGTGGTACCAGCGTCAAAGCGCACCGGAATCCCTGCTTCAGGAAGCCGTCTATGGTTTGACGGAATGGAACAGAAATGAAGTGGCAGAAGCTTCTCTATTGTCAAATCCGGGATGCTATCCGACAGCAGTGCTTCTTGGCCTTCTGCCGTTGGTGGATAAGGACGTGATTGATCCTTCGAATATCATCATTGATGCAAAAACAGGCACTACAGGAGCGGGTCGGACGCCATCAGCGGTCACTCATTTCAGTGAAATGGATGGAAATTTTAAAATTTATAAAGTGAATGAGCATAAGCACACACCAGAGATCGAACAGGCACTGGACATGCATACAGGTGGAAATCACCCCGTTACGTTCAGCCCTCACCTGGTGCCGATGACGAGGGGGATTTTAGCTACTATGTATCTGCCGCTTACCGAAGGGACGAAAAGCGGTCATATTGAAGAACTGCTTCATCAGGCATATGACAAGGAGCCTTTCGTTAGAATACGGGGAGAAAAAGCATTTCCAGCAACTAAAGAAGTATATGGAAGTAATTTTTGCGATATCGGCTGGACAGTGGACGAGCGTACCAACCGGCTGACGGTGGTTTCAGTAATTGATAACTTAGTTAAAGGCGCCTCGGGGCAGGCGATACAAAATATGAATGTGATGCTGGGAGCAGATGAGAAGGAAGGAATTTCTCAGCTTCCGGTTTATCCATAAGAAAGGAAGAAAAATCATGGTAGAGGCATCGACAGCAGAGCAGGTAATAGAAGTATCGGGAGGAAGCATTTTAAGTCCTGCCGGTTTCTCCGCAGCGGGTATTCATACAAAGGTCAAAAGAAAAAGAAAAGATCTCGGAGCTATTATTTGTGACGTGCCAGCGTCGAGTGCCGCTGTATATACGTTGAATAAAATCCAGGCAGCACCGCTGCAGGTGACGAAAGAAAGCATTGCCAAAGAGGGAAAGCTTCGGGCAATCGTCGTCAATAGCGGGAACGCCAATTCATGTACAGGAAGACAGGGGCTCGAGGATGCCTATACCATGAGAAAAAACAGTGCCGAAAAATTCGGTCTGCCGGAACATCAGGTAGCGGTCACTTCTACCGGTGTGATCGGCGAAGCGATGCCGATGGAGAAAATAAATGAAGGCATTGCCCACCTCGAGCCGGAAACCGGATTCGAACGGGCGCAGGATTTTAATGAAGCAATCATGACGACAGATGTTGCTGGAAAGCACGCATGCTTTCAGACATGGGTGGACAATAAAGCAGTGTTTATCGGAGGCGTAGCGAAAGGCTCCGGAATGATACATCCAAAAATGGCTACAATGCTAGGATTTGTAACGACGGACGCTGCCATTGAGCCCGCTCATCTGCAGACGGCGCTTTCAGAAATAACGAACAAAACGTTTAACCGGATTACGATTGACGGCGATACCTCAACGAATGACATGGTAGTCGTCATGGCGAGCGGCAAGGCGGAAAACAGCCCGCTGCACCCCGGTCATCCTGATTGGAACGCGTTCGTTACGGGATTGAAGGAGACATGTGAATCCCTTTCGAAAAAGATCGCGAGAGACGGGGAAGGGGCCACCAAGCTGATCGAAGTGAAGGTCGAAGGTGCTGCTACAGATGAAGAAGCCGGCCAGGCAGCCAAGCAGATTGTCGGATCAGACCTGGTGAAAACCGCTGTATACGGCACAGACGCCAACTGGGGACGGGTGATTGTCGCTCTCGGTTACAGTGAAGTAGAGCTTGATCCGGATACGGTGGATATATCCGTAGGGCCGGTAGATACCTTGAAAGCAAGCACTCCAGTGCATTTTTCCGAAGAGGATGCAAAAGCGTATCTGGAAAATGACACGGTGGAGATAACGGTGAACCTCCACGTGGGCAATGGAAGCGGCAAAGCATGGGGATGCGACCTGACGTATGATTATGTAAGAATTAACGCCGGATACCGGACGTAGGGAAAGAAGGAGGAGAAGAGCATGAACAGCATCACTGTAGTCAAATGCGGCGGTTCCACGGTGAACAAACTAACAGCTGAGTTTTTCAAAAGTATAGCTGCGATGAAAGAAAAAGGCATGAATCCGGTGCTTGTGCATGGGGGAGGCCCTGAAATCAACCGTATGCTTGAACAGATGCAGATTGAGTGTGAGTTCGTAAACGGGCTGCGAAAAACAACGCCCGAGGTGCTTGAAGTAGCAGAAATGATTCTCTCCGGAAAAGTGAATAAATGCCTCGTTTCCTCCCTTCAGTCCGCCGGTGCTCCGGCTTTTGGCATGTCCGGTATTGACGGAGGGCTTCTGGAAGCAGAACAGGTGGAGGATCAGAATCTCGGGCTCGTCGGCAACGTCGTAAACGTTAATACCTCCTGCATACACTCTATGCTGGAAAGCGGATTCGTTCCGGTGATCGCTCCTATTGCAGCGGATAAAAACGGAAAAAAATTAAATGTGAATGCTGATGCGGCTGCCTCGGCTGTCGCACAGGCAGTAGGCGCAAAAGAGCTTCTGTTTATTACAGATGTTGAAGGTGTGCTTATTGACGGAAGCAAAGCTGACTATATTCATGTAGAAAAGCTCGAGCAGCACATTCACGATGGAGAAATTTACGGCGGAATGATACCGAAAGTCCAGGCGGCAGCAGCAAGCCTGACCGGGGATTTAGAAAAGGTCGTTATTGCTGGTGCGGACGGACATACAGACGAAGCAGAAGGAAAGCTGAAGGGAACAGCAATCATAAGAGAACAGGTCCAGGCTCCGTCCCTGACTTGAAAGGAGGAGAACCATGCAGCAGACAGAACAGAAATCACATCTATTCGAAACGTATAAAAGATGGGAACTCACTTTTTCGCATGCGGAAGGCTGTACCGTAACGGATAAGGAGGGTGAAGAATACACGGACTTAATGGCTGGCATTAGCGTTGTCAACCTTGGCCACGGTGATCCCGATGTGATAAAGCATGTAGAGAAACAGCTGCACGCTGGATGGCACGGTTCCAATTTTTTTCAATATGAACAGCAGGAGCGTGCTGCAGAGCTTTTGACGAAGCTTACAGGCTTAGATCTTGTATTTTTTGCAAACAGCGGGACGGAGGCAAATGAAGCAGCTATAAAGTGCGCGAGAAAATATACCGGGCGTACGAAAATCCAAAGCTTTGTCCAGTCTTTTCACGGGCGGACATACGGAAGCATGGCAGCAACCGGCCAGGATGCCATTCATCAAGGCTTCGGCCGCATGCTCGAAGACTTTGAATATTTACCGTATAACGATGTGAATGCACTGGAGAAGGCTGTGGATGAAAACACCGCGGCAATTATGCTTGAGCCGGTGCAGGGAGAGGGCGGTGTCATTCCGGGAGACCCGGCATTTATTCAAAAAGCCGCGGAGGTTGCCAGGCAGCACGGAGCGCTGCTGATAGTAGACGAAGTACAGACTGGCCTGGGACGAACCGGCACGATGTTTGCCTATGAGCAGGCAGGCGTGGATCCTGATATTGTAACAACGGCAAAGGCTCTTGGTAACGGATTTCCGGTAGGAGCGATGATCGGCAAAGGATATTTACAGGAAGCCTTCGGACCCGGTTCGCACGGCTCCACATTTGGCGGAAATCCGCTGGCTATGGCTGCTGTAGAAGGGACGCTCCAGAAGCTTATGAGTATCAACGCCCCGAAGATGGCAGCAGAAAAGGGAAACTTTTTCACGAAGCTTCTTGAAGAAAAAATCTTCTCCCTGCCCGTGGTGAAAGAAATACGCGGCCCAGGACTTATGATCGGCATAGAGCTTACCGACAGCGCGGCACCTTACGTGCTCGCCATGCAGAAAAAAGGATTTCTGCTGATTGCTGCAGGACCTAACACGCTGAGACTTCTGCCGCCGCTGACAATTTCGCACAATGACTTGGAAAAAGCCGCAGCAGCACTAACAGAAGTGCTTGAAAAATAAAAAACGTACCAGGAGGGTTTGTAGATGAAAAGTTATATAAAATTGGAAACAGGCGAAATATTTGAAGGCAGCTGGCAGCAAGCCTTTCCGGATACGTATGGAGAAATTGTATTTTTCACAGGAATGACCGGCTACCAGGAAGTGATGACAGACCCTTCCTTTCACGGACAGATAGTTGTTTTTACTTATCCGCTAATCGGAAATTACGGTGTGAATCCAACAGATAATGAAAGTACACAGCCGCAGCCGGCAGGTATCATTGTCAGCGAAACCTGCGCTACATCGGGTCACTATGAAGGAGACCAGACGCTGGCAGAGGCAGCGCTTGCAGCCGGAATTCCCGTTATGGAAAACGTGGACACGCGGGCACTGGTCAAAAATATCCGGGAAAAAGGCGATATGGGAGCAGTAATGACCGGGGATCCAGAGTCTGTGAATGTCGGAGAATACGAGCCGCTCGGAGAGCGCGATGTGATTGATACTGTAACGGTGGATAAACAGATAACGATCGGCAGCGGAGACCGGCACGTAGTATTAATGGACTTTGGTTACAAACAGTCGATGGTGGATCAGCTGAACAAAAAAGGATGCAAGGTTACGATTGTGCCTTACGATACGACGCAGGAAGCCATTAAAGCTCTGGCGCCTGATGGCCTGCTGTTTTCCAACGGTCCCGGCAACCCGAAGCAGCTTGAACAGTACTTGAGCACTTATAAGGAGCTTGCCGAAACCTACCCGACTTTGGGCATCTGCCTGGGGCACCAGCTCCTCGCGCTTGCGTTTGGCGGAAACACAGAAAAACTTCGTTTCGGTCACCGCGGTGCCAATCAGCCGGTACAGGACCTGGAAACGAACAAAGTATTTATGAGCTCTCAAAACCACAGCTATGTTGTCACGGATGCGTCTCTTTCAAAAGAGTCGTTCCGGATAAAGTACAAAAATGTCAATGACGGTTCGGTAGAGGGCATGATGCATACGAAGTTTCCAATCATGACAGCTCAGTTTCACCCGGAAGCCCATCCGGGTCCGGCAGACAGCGAAGAAATTTTTGATGAATTTCTCGAAACGATAGAGAATAAAGGGAGAGAAGCCACCTATGCCTAGAGATAAAGAAATAAATAAAGTATTGGTGATCGGCTCCGGCCCTATCATCATTGGGCAGGCTGCGGAATTTGATTATTCAGGCACCCAGGCATGCCTGGCGCTTAGAGAAGAAAATATTGAAGTAATCCTGCTGAATAACAACCCGGCAACTGTAATGACAGATAATACCTGTGCCGATAAAGTATATTTTGAGCCGCTTACCGTAGAAACAGTGGAGCGGATCATTGAACAGGAGCATCCGGACGGAGTGCTTGCCACCCTTGGCGGACAGACTGGCTTAAACCTCGCGCTTGCATTTTCCGAACAGCAGACGCTCGAAAAGCATGGGGTGAAGCTTCTCGGTACGCCGATCGAATCCATCCGGCAGGGAGAAGACAGAGAAGCATTCCGTGCGCTCATGCACGAACTAAACGAACCGGTGCCTGAAAGTGAGGTAGTTGAAAAAAAAGAAGAAGCACTCGCGTTTGCGGAGAAAACCGGATATCCGATTATCGTTCGCCCGGCGTACACACTCGGTGGAGGCGGGGGCGGCATTGCCCAGAATGAAAAAGAGCTTCGTTATATTATCGAAGGCGGGCTGGAGGCAAGCCCGATTCATCAGTGCCTGGTAGAAAAGAGCATAGCCGGGTTTAAAGAAATTGAGTACGAAGTGATGCGGGATGCCAATGACACGTGCATCACCGTGTGCAACATGGAAAACATCGACCCTGTAGGCGTTCATACCGGAGACTCCATCGTGGTGGCCCCATCCCAGACCCTGACGGACGTAGAGTACCAGATGCTTCGGAGCTCCTCGTTAAAGGTTATCCGGGCACTTGGGATTGTGGGCGGATGCAATATCCAGTTTGCGCTCGACCCGGTCAGCAAGCAGTACTATTTGATCGAAGTAAACCCGAGAGTGAGCCGTTCTTCCGCGCTTGCTTCTAAAGCAACCGGATATCCGATTGCCCGCATGGCAGCCAAAATCAGCATCGGGTATCACCTGCATGAACTGTTGAATCCGGTTACCGGGCATACGTATGCAAGCTTTGAACCGGCACTTGACTATGTTGTAGTGAAGTTTCCACGCTGGCCGTTTGACAAGTTTTCCTACGCAGACCGCACCCTTGGCACGCAGATGAAGGCGACAGGGGAAGTCATGGCCATTGAAAGAAATCTGGAGGCGGCTCTGCAGAAAGCGGTAAGGTCGCTTGAAATCAAACTTGACGGGCTTGCTTTGCCGGAATGCAAAGAAACGGCTGATGAAGATATTTTAGACGAAATCCTGCAGCAGAACGATAAGCGATTCTTTTACATTATGGAATGGCTTCGCCGCGGCGGGGATATGGAAACAATTCATGAAAAAACCGGTATTCAGTATTTTTTCCTTCGGACCTTTTCTGCCCTTATTCAAAAAGAAAAAGATATTGCAGAGCTTTCCTGGGAAGAGTGGAGCGAAGAGCAGCTGCTGATATGGAAAAAGGCTGGTTTTACGGATGAACAGCTGCACGCCCTGTCCGGAATAAAAATCGGAGAAATACTTGAGCTGCGTGAGCAGTTAAATATGTTCCCTTCATATCATATGGTGGATACGTGCGCAGCGGAATTTACCGCAGAAACACCGTACTACTATTCCAGCTGGTACAAGGAAAGCGACCGCGAGGTCGAACCGGTCGAAAATAAAGTGCTGGTCGTCGGTTCCGGCCCGATCCGGATCGGACAGGGCATTGAATTTGATTACTGCTCGGTGCACGGAGCGCGCGCGTTGAAAGAAGCCGGCTACGAAGCGGTAATTGTAAATAACAATCCTGAAACGGTGAGCACTGACTTTGAAATGGCGGATCATTTGTACTTTGAGCCGCTCACACCTGAGGATGTGCTTCACGTAGCCAGAGAAGAGCACGTAACGAAAGTAATCGTACAGCTTGGCGGCCAGACGGGGATCGCGCTGACTGAATCACTTGAACAAGCAGGAATGGAAGTGCTCGGCACAACGTCCGATATTATTGATCAGCTCGAGGACCGGGACCGCTTCTACCAGTTTATGCAGCATGTGAACGTTCCTCATATTCCGGGCGTCTCCGGCCACAGCAGAGAGGAAACGCTGAAGCAGGCGGAAGAAATCGGCTATCCGGTGCTTCTCAGACCTTCCTACGTCATCGGCGGCCGCGGGATGGCGATTGCGACCAAAGAAGAAGAGCTGGTGGAATATATCGAAGATCCAGCCAATGATATTGAATATCCAATATTAATCGACTCCTATAAGCCGGGCACAGAGCTTGAGGTGGATGTATTAACAGACGGCAAAGACATATGGATACCCGGTATATTTGAACACGTAGAGGAAGCAGGTGTTCATTCAGGCGACTCCATGGCTGTAACTCCACCATTCAGTATCAGTGCAGAGATTAAACAGCTTCTGGTGGACTATACGCAGAAAATTGCGGAAGGCATGGATTTTCACGGTATCTTTAATATCCAATTCGTCTACGACGCCGGCGAATTGTATGTGATTGAAATAAATCCAAGAGCATCGCGCACGGTACCGGTCTTTGCCAAAATCACCGGCGAAAAAGTGATTGAAGGAGCGGTGCACCTGCTGCTCGGCCATTCACTTAAAACATGGACAAATGAGAAAGGGCTCCACGAAGAGCCGGGCTATTACACAGTGAAGGCCCCGGTCTTTTCCAACGATAAATTAAGCGGACTTGACCCGGTGCTCGAAGCAGAGATGAAATCCACCGGGGAGCTGATTGGCATATCAAAAGATCTTTCCGGAGCCTTTCAGAAAGCATTTGCCTGGTCGGAAACGCAAATACCTCTTCTATTCAAAAAAACCGGAAGTGTCTACTGCGAAATTGCTGACGGGGAATATGAAAAAGCAAAACCATCCCTGGACAAGCTTGAAGGCCTGGGTTACACATTAGTGTTTCCACAGCAGACGCCGTTTGATGAATGGATTTACTCAGAGGATGCTTCAGCATTAATCAGTATTCCGGAGATCGGGCATAAAACAGGAAAAGAGAGTCGTCAGAAAGCATTAATTGAACGTAAAACGATCGTAACGAATGCACGCACGCTGAGTGTGATGGTTCAGGCCATTCAAGGGGCGCCGGAGCTGCCTGCACCAATTGAGTCGTGGCTGCAAAATTACGCTTTGTCCGAAAAAGGAGTGTAGCAAATGGCAACAAATCTGAATAATTCCGCCTCAACTCTGAATCAGCAGAGCGTTTTAACGCTGCTTGATTTTTCCGCGGAGGAAATCAAACAACTGCTGGAGCTGGCAGCAGACATGAAGAAAAATCCTGCTGCGTATTATAATCATCTGGCGCATCGCTCCCTCGGGATGATTTTTGAAAATGCATCGACGAGAACCCGAGTGTCCTTTGAGGTAGCTATGACTCAGATGGGAGGCCATTCTTTGTTTCTGAGCCCCCGCGATATGCAGATCGGCCGCGGGGAGCCGATCAAAGACACAGCCAAAGTGCTTTCGAGGTACGTTGATGCGTTGATGATCCGCACAAACGATCACGGGAAAGTCGAAGCACTCGCAGAGCATGCAGATGTGCCGGTAATTAATGCCCTTACGGATCTGTATCACCCGTGCCAGGCACTTGCTGATTTGCTGACTGTGCAGGAGCGGAAAGGGAGCTTCGAGGGCCTGAAAAGTGTTTTTATCGGAGACGGAAACAATGTCGCCCATTCCTGGATCATAGCAAGCATCAAAATGGGAATGGACGCGGTGCTCGCAGCGCCGGAAGGGTACGGTCCGGAGCCGGGCGTCTGGAAGCAGATTGAGCAGGCAGCGGAGGAGTCTGGAGCATCCGTTACCCGCACGACAGACCCTGAAGAAGCGGCAAAAGGGGCGGACGTTATTTATACGGACGTGTGGACGAGCATGGGCTATGAAGAGGAGCAGGCGAAACGCCTCGCGGCTTTTAAAGGCTTTATGATTTCTGAAGAGCTTACGGCGAAAGCTGCGAAAGACTACATCTTTTTGCACTGCCTCCCGGCCCACCGGGAAGAAGAGGTAGCGGCTTCAGTCATTGATGGTCCCCATTCAGCTGTTTATGATGAAGCGGAAAACAGACTGCACGTACAAAAGGCTATACTTGCTTCGGTCATCAGCTAGACTGTGAAACCGTTCCTAATAATACAGGGACGGTTTCTTTTATGTGAAGAAAGGAGGATAATCACTTGGATTAGCGTGTTTCTGCTTGTATAATTGCCGGGAAGCCGGTAAGCAGCGGGAGGGATGACATGACAGTGAAACGTGCTGCAGCAGGGGTGATTATTTTTATTTGCGTATTGATCGCTGTGTATTTAGGTATCGTTTATTTTTTTCAGGGAAGCCAAACGACGGCCATTCTTACAGCTATCACGGGAGCGCTGATCGCCGAATGGACATACCACCGTTCGTTCGTAGAGGAATAAAGATTATATGAATAAAACAGCGTGCAGAAAGTAGACAACCGTGCGTGACTCGTATAAAATTATTCCCAGACTAATGAAAACGTCCAGCCTGGTTTGTACATAGGCAGGGAGTATATACATGAGAATGCGGAAGATAACAAAGGAGAGAGTAGCATGAATGAAAACAGGCGAGTGGTTGTAACAGGAATGGGGACAGTCAACCCGCTGGGCCAGACAGTGGAATCCTCGTGGAAAAATGCTGTGGACGGCGTCTCCGGCATTAGTGCTATCGAAAGGGTGGATGTCTCCGAGCTTCCGATGAAAATCGGGGGAGAAGTAACGGATTTCGATCCGTCGGCCTATTTGGAAAAAAAAGAACTGCGGAAAATGGACCGTTTCACCCAGTTTGCTATTGTAGCTTCCATGCAGGCGCTTGAGGACGCAGGGTATACAATTACAGAGGAAAATGCAGCACGGACCGGCGTTTGGATAGGCTCTGGCATTGGCGGTATGGAAACGTATGAAAACCAGTTTCAAAACTTCATGGAGCGCGGCTATAAACGTGTGAGCCCGTTCTTTGTACCGATGATGATCCCGGACATGGCTTCCGGCCAGGTGTCCATTTATACAGGGGCCAAAGGAGTGAATTCCTGTACGGTTACGGCCTGTGCCACAGGCTCTAACTCGATTGGAGACGCATATAAAGTGATTCAGCGCGGCGATGCCGATGCCATGATTACAGGCGGCACAGAAGCTCCGATTACAAAAATGGCGATTGCAGGCTTTAGCTCGGCCAAGGCAATTACGATGAATGAAGACCCAAATACGGCGTCCCGTCCGTTTGATAAAAACCGGGACGGATTTGTAATGGGCGAGGGAGCGGGCATACTGATGCTTGAAAGCCTGGAGTCCGCCGAAGCGAGGGGCGCGGAAATTTATGCTGAAATCGTCGGATACGGTTCTACCGGAGATGCGTATCATCTGACAGCTCCGGCACCGGACGGCGAAGGCGCTCAGCGCTCCATGCAGATGGCTATGGACGACGCAGGGCTTACAGCAGAAGACATTCAGTACATTAACGCTCACGGTACCAGCACGCAATACAATGATAAATTTGAAACGACAGCTGTACGAAAGGTATTTCAGGATCATGCGGACAGTGTATGGATGAGTTCAACAAAATCGATGACTGGTCACCTGCTCGGGGCAACCGGAGGTATTGAAGCTATATTCAGTATTCTTTCTTTAAAGGATAATGTAGTGCCGCCGACTATTAACCTGCACGAGCCGGATCCGGAATGTGATCTCGATTATGTTCCAAACGAAGCCCGGAAAGGTGATATTCAGGCCGTTTTAAGCAATACCTTTGGATTTGGCGGACATAACGCTACCCTGGCATTTAAAAAATGGCAGTCATAAAAAAAGTCTGGGCCAACGCGCCCAGACTTTTTTGCATTTAGGACTGATAGCTGTGAATAAGGGATTCAGCATAATCCAGTGCTTCTCGGGATGAAGTGATTTCTTCGTTAATAATGCCTTTTTCGGTTTCGCTTATAATGAATTTATAGAGCGGCCCGGGGCGGAGGCCGAGACGTTGAAGTTCAGCGCCGGAAACCCACGGTGGCAGGTCCTGCCATTTGTCCTGGTATTGTCTGAGCAAAGCCGCTTTTCCCGGCTGCCCGGCGCTGTACTCAAGGCAGTAAGCAGCAATTTCAACAGAAAGAGGAGACACATGGGCAGCAGTGCGGTGAAAATCACCGGGTCTTTCGATAGAGACGTCCCAGCTTTCATCGAGCAGGTGGTGCACGTGCCGCACGAGCTGTTTATCCTGCTTCCGCACGGCGACCCGCTCGGCAGAAAGCACCCGGCCGCTTTCCTGCAGAAATAATGGCAGCAGGGTCATAAACAAAGATGATTGGAGCCCGGTAATATAAGGCAGCAGTCGCTCGGCTGTATCGTCCCATACAGCACCAGGGAGAAATGCCGATAAAACGTCAAGCTTCTGGAGACGATAAAACAACTGGGCAGGAGGCATTTCTGCAGTCAGACGCTGAAATTCAGCGAGTATTCTATCTGTAGACAGGGCATGAATCGCGTTAACCGCCTGCGCAATAAACGCTTCTGTTTCATGATCCATCGCAAATCCAAAACGGTATTCAAAGCGGACGGCACGGAGAATGCGGGTCGGGTCCTCCACAAAGCTCAAATTGTGCAGCACCCGGATGGCTCCCCGTTTTAAATCCTCAAGTCCTGAAAAGTGGTCGATGAGATCCCCAAACTCTTCGGGATGAAGGGCAAGGGCCATGGCATTGATCGTAAAATCCCTTCGGAACAGGTCTTCTTTCAATGTAGAGCTCTCCACGTCTGGCAGGGATCCGGGTTTTTCATAAAATTCGGTCCGGGAGCTTGCGATATCCATTTTTAATCCGTCCGGCCAGATGATCGTAGCAGTGCCAAATGCTTCGTGCTTGTGGAGTTCTCCGTTCCATTTGGAGGCAATGTCTGAAGCAAAGGCTATGCCGTCACCTTCAACGGCAATGTCGATATCCTCATTTTCCTTTTGCAAAATAATATCGCGAACGACTCCACCAATCAGATATGTGCGCAAATGCTGGCGGGCGCCTTCTTCTCCGACAGCCCGAAGCCACTGCTGGATGGAATCCGGCAAAGTCGTGCGCATGCTTTCTTCCATATTGACGGTTTCTGATGCAGTGGAATCTTCACGAAGCCGGGCAATGATATCGCTGCGCGAGACGAGACCGATTAATGCACCGCGGTGATCAATAATGGGAAGCCGGCCAACGTTATGGTGGACCATCTGCTGCTGCAGTTCTTCAAACCGGTGATAGGGGGAGGCGGTATGAAGGTTGGAGCTCATGTAGCCTTTGACAGGGGCGTGCCCGAGCTGATGGTGCATGGCTTTATCAATGTCGCGCCGGGAAATAATGCCGACTAATTCATACTGGTCGTTTACTACCGGAAAGCCGCTGTGGCCGTAACGGAGAACCATATCTTCCGCTTCCCTGATTGTCGTTTCCGGCTTCAGTGTTTTTACCGGCCGGCTCATCAGCTCTTCAGCCGTAATGGAGCGGCCGACTGCAGATTGAAGCTGTGATTTGATCTGGTCGTAAACGTCGTCGAGCAGTTGATCCTTGATAGTGGCCGACCCGGCCCGGGAATGCCCGCCTCCGCCGAACGGGGCTAAAATGTCCGGGAGGTGAATGCGGTCGGTGGCCGAGCGCCCGATAACAAATATTTTGCCCTGTGCTCTGGTTAAAGTAATGACAGCGCTCGCACCGGTCGTTTCTATTAAATTGGAGGTAACGGTGTTCAAGCCACCGATATGCTTGTCGCCGGAATCAAATTTTGTAATCAACAGCTGAAGCCCTTCGCGCTCAATGACCTCTGCTGCCCCAAGGTAGGCTCGCAGAGCATACTGCTGATCCGGAGAAAGCGACTCCTCCATGTATTGGCCGACGGTATCTAAATTCATGCCCTGCTCCATTAAAAATACAGCAGCCTGCAGATCCCGAAGCGTTGTACTCGGATAAACGAGCGACCCGGTATCAGTGTAAAGCCCGAGAGCAAAAAGGGTAGCTTCGACCGGAGTAAGGGAAAGCTGGCGCTGCATCAATTCTTCAATGAGGATAGTGACAGCGGCGCCTGTTGGTTCAATTCGGGCATCAATGGCCGCTTCTGTGGAATCAGGCGCTACCTTATTTGTATGGTGATCATAAATGATCCAGTACGGAGCCGCGGAAAAGGTAAGGCCGTCCCTGGCCCGATCCGGCTCGGAGACGTCGGTTAAAATCACCGTATGCAAATTATCCCAATCGATATGCCGGGAAGAAACAAACGGAAATTCATCCTTGAAAAGAGCGAGGTACTCGTTGACTTCCTCGGACTGGTCGTCCTGCAAAACGAGGCGGGCCTCAGGATAAAGTCTGGAAGCAGCTACAGCAGAAGCGAGGGCGTCAAAGTCCATATGGCGGTGCGTTAAAATTACATCCATGGCAGCTGCCTCCTTAGTCATTATTTTTCACATGCATTAAATGGTTGTGGAAGTGATTGAGGGCCATAGTGAGAATGGCTTCGGGGCGCGTCTGATCGGCCTCCATGTTCACTTCATCAAAATACCGGGTGATATCTTCAAGCTGGTCTTTCTGTTCTTTGTATAAGTGCACCTGCAGAACCCGGGTTTCGTTCGCAAGCTCCCGGGCAAGCTGATTGATTGAATGCTGCAGCTGTTCAGACTCCTTCAGCAGTTCACGCAGCTGTTTTTGCTTTTCTTCTCGTACAGTCACTTGCGACCCTCCATGTGCTGGATGTGTTTTCCCTATACTAATACCCGGGAAGAAAAAAATAAAAGCTCCCGACTTGGGAGCTCCTACCGTTTTTTTCGTTCAAGCCCCATGGCACGCTCTGCTTTTGCGAGCATTTTTGAGGAAGCCTGACGGGCTGTTTCTGCGCCTTTGTCCAGGATGTCATCGAGTTCTGAAGAGTTCATCAGCTCCGAATGGCGCTCCTGAAGTGGTACGAGAATATCAGCAACGGCGGCACCGGTTTCTTCTTTAAGAGAGCCGTAGCTTTCTTGGCTGAGCTTTTGTTCTGCCTCTTCGATACTGATGTTTTTAGAAATGGCGTAAATTGTGAGGAGGTTGCTTACTCCAGGTTTGCTTTCAGGATCGTAGCGGATCTCGCGTCCGGAATCAGTCACAGCGCTCTTCATCTTCTTCATGATCGTCTTTTCATCATCAAGCATGGAAATAAAAGCCTTTTGATTGGAGTCGGATTTGCTCATTTTTTTCTCTGGATTTTGAAGAGACATAATCCGTGCTCCGCTGCCCGCTATTTTTGTTTCCGGGACGTTGAATATATCGTTGTACTGTTGATTAAACCGCTCCGCGAGCGTCCGCGTCAGTTCAAGGTGCTGCTTCTGGTCTTCTCCGACAGGAACAATATCTGTGCCATATAAAAGGATGTCCGCAGCCATCAGCGGCGGGTAAGTCAAAAGAGCACCGGGAACACCGGAGCGGCCCTCTGCCTTGTCTTTAAACTGGGTCATGCGCTCAAGCTCCCCAATATAGGCAATGCATTGCAGCATCCAGCCAAGCTGGGCGTGAGCAGGAACCTCCGATTGAACAAAAATAGTTGCTTTTTCCGGATTAAGTCCGGCAGCGATGTATAAAGCCGCGAGACTCCGGGTGTTGTGCTGAAGCTCCTGCTTATTTTGAGGCACTGTAATAGCGTGCTGGTTCACGATACAAAAAAAGCTTCGGTAGTCTTTCTGTAAATCCACAAAGTGTTTTATCGCCCCTAAATAGTTACCGATGGTGGGCGTGCCGCTCGGCTGAACACCGGAAAAAACGGTTTTCATAAGTATACATCCTTTCGTTGTCAAAAACTTATTTCTGCCGGCTTTTATACTTAAGGACAAGCACGGCGGCCCATTCAAGCACGAGTAAGATAAAAAGCAGAAGTCCCGGCCAGGAGGGGAAGTCTGACAATCTCACCTGAAGGACAAGTGCTGCTGCCCACAAGAAAGCTGTAACGGCCATCCAAAAACGTATCTGATCTGTCATAGCTTCATCACCACTCTGACCCGAGACCAATAAAAGTTAAATAGGAAGCAATAAAATAAACGACGACAAGAGTGATGGAGGGCCAAAGATAAATGGCCGGTGTTTTTCGTTTACTGCCCCGGAGAACAGCGTAAAATACTATGGCTGCGAGCAGCGTAATGCCGAGAGAAGTCACCAGATTCGTCCGGCTTGCTGCGGAAATGATCGGTTCGCCTCTATAGAAAATATCGCTCAGGGCAAGCAGAGTCAAATTGAAGAGGTTGCTGCCCAAAATGGACCCCAGGGCCAGATTATAGTTTCTCAGCTTCATTGCTACAAAAACAGAAACGGCTTCGGGGAGGGACGTCGAAGCAGCGATTAAAAAACTTCCGATAAAGCTCGAGCCGAGTCCGGTGATAACAGCGATCCTGTCACCGGTGGTAGTTAGAACAGTACCGGCAGCGAGCGTAAATAAAGCAGCGATTATAAATCCCGTACCGGCCTGGCGCAGTGAGAGATCGGGCTTTGGCACGTCCTGTTCTTCTTCGTCAGGAATCACGCCTTCGTTCTGGCGGTTTGCCCAGACAATTCCTACCGCATAGAATACCAGAAGGATAAGCGCATCAACACCGACGCCAAAAACGCTCCAGGAAAGCTGGAGGAGAAAAGCCGCCCCCGTGACAAAAGCAAGCACGGCTCCCAGCCCGGCAGTATATGTATGACCAGGGGAGACGCGGTTGAACAGCTGCTTGCGTCGATAAAAAATATCGAATACAGCAATGATAAGAATGTTAAATAAATTACTCCCAAGCACGTTGCCCACTGCAATGTCCGGGTTATCCAAAAACACAGCCGTTAAGCTGGTGGTAACTTCGGGCAGGGAAGTGGCCCCGGCCAACAAAAGGGTGCCGACCATCATACCGCCAAGCGAAGATTTTTCACTAATGATGTCAGAGTATAAAGACAGCTTGGTGGCTGCGATAACTGTAACGACAGCTGCCAAAAGAAAGAATAAAAAGACCAACGATGGTGTCCCCTCTCACAAACGATAATTTCAGCATAAAACGCTTTAGAACAGGGTTAGTGTATCGTAACTTACCCCGAAGGTCAAAAGGAAGCCGTGTGAAAACCCCTTTATCTATGTAAATATTGGATAACAACGACTATAATAAAGTAGAAAGAATTCAAAGGAGGGCTATAATGAAGATATTTGCCGTATTTCTTACAATGAAGGATGAAGAAAAATCACAAAAGTTCCGCTCGCAGCACTTGAAATTTCTCGAGGATGAAGAACTGAACGGAAATGTGATTGCTTATGGACGGTTTGTCGATGGTGCCGGCGGCTTAATCATGTACCGCGGAGAAGAAGAGGAAGCTGTCCGGGAAATTGTAGAACAGGATCCTTACATACAGCTTGGTGCCCGGGATTATCATATGCATGAGTGGGATATGAAATCACATGTCTGGACGAAGGGAGAATAATACTTATGAAAAAAGCTGCTTTCATCGGACTTGGAAACATGGGCATGCCAATGGCTGTGAATATTTTGAATAAAGGATTTGACGTCTACGGGATTAATAAAGGAAATGAAAAGGAAGACCGCTTTCAGGAAGCAGGAGGTACTGTCGGTATTACACCGGGAGAGGCAGCTGGACAGATGGATATCGTTATGACCTGCCTGCCGAAGCCAGAGCATGTAGAAGAAATGATGCTCGGTGAAAACGGCGTTATTACAAATGCCTCACCAGGACTTCTTGTAATTGATTTCAGTACCGTGTCTGCAGAGCTTCATGAAAAGATTGAAGCAGAGGCAGCGCAAAAGGGTGTAGACTATCTGGATGCTCCGGTTAGCGGGGGAACGACAGGAGCAGAAGCTGGAACACTTGCTGTGATGGTTGGCGGAAGCAAAGAGGCCTTTGAAAAAGCCAGACCGATTTTTGAAGCGGTAGGAAAAAATATTACGTATGCCGGCAGTATTGGCAAAGGTACGAAGGTGAAGTTGATTAATCAGTATATGGTGGGCATGCATACTGCAGCGGTAAGCGAAGGATTAACGATGGCGGAAAAAGCAGGAGTTGATCTGGAAATGCTTCATTCCGTTATCACAAATAGTATGGGGCAGAGCAAAATCTACGACCGGCACTATACGGAATTCATTCAGGAAAACAAAGAGGAACCCGGATTTGCTCTGGAACTGCTTTTAAAGGATCTTGGCCTGGCTAATGAAATGAGTAATCGTGTAGGAGTAATTCCAAAGGCAGGAAAGGAAGTTTTATCCTTATTCGAAGAGGCGGATCGCGAAGGGTTTGGAGAAAAAGACATGAGCAGCCTTTTTTACTACGTGAAAAACAATAAAAAATAAAAAATATGTAGACACGGAACCTGCCTTCCTTCATGAAGGCGGGTTCTTTACGTTTTACGAATGCATAGTTTCAGCAACGGCCTGCTCAACGCGTTCGTCGAGGGAATGCAGTCGGGTGAATGCATCTTCATCAGTAATAGTCCGGTAGTGATGGCCTCCGGATGGCTCTTCATCGAGTTCATCTGCATCGGCAACTACCTGCTGCAGCGGCGTTCGCTGAATATTGGCAGCCGGGAGATACGAATCAGTATGAAGTAAAACAGCCATACTGACTTCCTTTGCCCGCGAAGGTTCTTCGCCGAGCCGGATTAAGAGCTTGTGCGCCCGTTCTGCTCCTTTGATAGCGTGAATATCGTTCGTCTGATATTCTTCGAAGTCCCATTTTCCGTTTTTGTAAAAAAGATAATGGCCCATATCGTGCAGAAAACCGGCTTTTACTGCTAAATCAACATCCACATTTCGTTCTCTGGCAAGCTCTAATGCTATATCAGCCACGCGGATGGCATGGGCAAGTCCGGAACGGCGGACATATTTTTGAGTAATAGGGTGTTTGTAAATATCAATCATCGTCACTCTGCTCATTGGTGCTCCTCCTTTATAGATTATTTTGCAAAAGGGGCCCCGGCCAATAAAGGCTGAGGACCCTGTGAAAGTCTCGCAATTTTTAAAGATATTTTTAACATTATAATAACTATGCGACTGGAATGCAAGGGAAATGAAAGATTAACTAACATTCAATTATCATTTTGAATATAAATATTAATTAATAAAAAAATAGCGGAAAATAAAAAATATGGTTGGTAATATGTGTATTTAAACGTATAATTAAACTAAGAAAAATATTCCATTAAATAGTGACTATTAGAGTGTATTTTTTACAAAAAACAATGAAGGCAGGGACAATATGAAAAAAAAGTTGGGTATTTGGGCCTTAACTGCTGCATTGACTGCTACATCGGGATTAACTGCAGCGGAGGCGAACGCGGAAGAAGGAAACGGGAACGATCTGGCATCAATGACGACTGGTGGACATACATTAACGCTTGAAGGCAGCATGCCGCGATTTACATATGATTCCGGTCTTAATTTCAGCTATCCAGAGGAAGGAGTCAAAGGGATATATGTTACTGGTCACTCGGCCGGAGGCGACAGAATGGATAAATTAATTGACCTCATTGATTCGACGGAATTGAACGCTATGGTAATAGATATTAAAGATGATCACGGCAACTTAACATTCAATGTACCGGAAGGATCAAATCTGCCTGATATAGGAAAAAATATGATCAAGGATCCCGAAGCGCTAATGAAAAAATTGGAAGAACACGATATATACCCAATCGCACGCATTACAGCTTTTAAAGATAATGTACTTGCCAAAAAGCATCCGGAATACTCCTACCAGACAAGTAACGGGGATACATGGTCGAATGGAAGCGGCCATATGTTTACAAACCCGTTTATGAAAGAAGTATGGGATTACAATCTTCAAATAGCGGAAGAAGCAGCCAGGCTCGGCTTCCAGGACATCCAGTTCGATTATATCCGGTTCCCTGAAGGATTTGAAACGAGAGATGACCAGCTCACTTATTCCACAGGGGACTATGACAGCGGTGACGACAACGTGCAGGAAAGAGTAGATGCTGTTACGGATTTTGTCGCCTATTCTGAAGAGACGCTTCAAACAAAATACAATGTAAATGTATCGGCGGATATCTTCGGCTATTCTGCGACTCAGGAACGGGCCCCGGGCATCGGACAGGACTTTCGGTTAATCTCTGAAAATGTAGATGTCATCAGCTCCATGATTTACCCAAGCCATTGGGGAAGCGGTTATTTTAATATCGATAAGCCGGATACAAAGCCGTACGAGGTTATCGATGCTTATGCGAAGGCAGAGACGAAGATTTTATCGGATCTTGATGAACAACCGATAACCCGGCCCTGGATTCAGGACTTTACAGCAAGCTATTTAGGAAGCGGTAATTATCTGCAGTACGGAAGCACCGAAGTGGAGGCGCAGATTCAGGCGCTGCAGGATAATGGTATTGAAGAGTATCTGCTGTGGGACGCCCAGAACTCTTATTCCAAAGGTACAGATTATACGCCGTAAAAAAACAAAACCAAAGGAGCGGGAGTCAAAAACCGCTCCTTTTTGCTGTATGCAAAGCTTAGAAAGAGCAAATGCAACCACAACCCTCCGGGAAGTCAATATCCCGTAAAGAGCGCGCTTAAGCGTCTTAAATAAGTACTGAAGGCACTTACTATATACAGAATTTCGCGTTATAATATATGTAACACAAATTTGGGGGTCATTATGTCTAAACTAAACTGGTACGAAAAATTGAACCAATACTTTCCAGTTGAAGAAATGAAATCGAAAAAACACATGGAAGTGCTGCTGGATGAAAAAGGTGATATTTACCATAAAGATGAAGGACCTCTTCATGTTATGATGTATGTGGAGACAGAGGAATTTGTTTTTATCGATTATTTGTTGGTATCGAAAGAAGCAAGAGGGGAAGGACTCGGTCAGAAATTACTTGATAGCCTGAAAAGTAAGAATAAACCGATTATTCTGGAAGTGGAGCCTCTCGATTATGAAGAGAGTGATACGACAAAACGGTTCCGTTTTTATGAAAGAGCCGGCTTTCGTCAGGCGAAATCCATTGGCTACAGCAGAATCTCTCTGGCAACCAATGAAGTGAATACGCTCGAAATTTTATATTGGTCGCCGGACGATGCGTCGGAAGAAGTTATCTATGAAAAAATGAAGCATACGTACAAAAACATTCATACGTATAAAGATGAAGAGATCTACGGAAAAGCCTATCAGGACGTTACGGAAGTTCTTACGTATGATGACAAAGACGAATTGAAGAACGCTTAGAAAGGAGGGCGAAGAGGTTATGAAAAACGCAGTTGCAAAAAAACGCAGGAAAATGAAAAGAGAAGTACTCCGGGACATGCTTAAAAAGAACCTCAAGGGCCTGAATAAAGAAAAATCGCCCGAAAAGGGCGTTCCGACTCCTTCAAGACACTCCGCTTAATACATTCCATGCGCAGTTCAGACGGGCTGCGCTTTTTTATGCTGGAAGGTTTAAAAGTTAAATTAAGGTGGAACACTCTAACCTGTGAAGAAAAATTGGAGGGTTCCTGATGCAGACACATCAATTGTACATTAACGGAGAATACGTAAACGCTTCTAGTGATGAATATATTGAAATTGAAAATCCGGCAACGGAAGAAACTATTTCACGAACGGTAAAAGCGACAAAAGAGGACGTGGATAAAGCTGTTGCTGCCGCCTCTGCTGCTCAAAAAGGGTGGGAGCTGACACCAAATATCGAACGCGGAAAAATCGTCCGTGCCCTCGGAGATAAAATTGAAGAAAACAAAGACCGGTTTATTGACCTTCTTCAGGAAGAGCAGGGAAAAGATTACGGATTGGCGAGCGGTGAAGTGGATCTTGCCATTGACTATTTCCGCTACATGTCCGAATGGGCAAGAAGAATAGAAGGAGAAATTCTGCCAAGTGACCGGGAAAATGAGAATATTTTCATTTACAAAAAACCTATTGGCGTTGTAGGCGGTATTGTGCCATGGAATTTTCCCGTGTTTATCCTGGCCAGAAAAGTAGCAACAGCTCTTGTCACCGGCTGTACGATTGTGCTGAAGCCAAGCCAGCAGACACCAAATACAGCTGTTGAATTCACAAAGCTCATCGATGAAATGGATGAAGTACCAAAAGGGGTTTATAACCTGATTACAGGTACAGGTTCAGAAATAGGAAACGCTCTGGCTTCGCATGAAGATGTAGATATGGTAACAATGACTGGCAGCGTAACTGCGGGAACAAAAGTTATGGAAGCTGCGGCGCAGAACATTACAAAAGTTAATCTCGAACTCGGCGGAAAAGCACCGGCTATTGTAACAGCGAACGCAGATATTGATACTGCGGTGAAGCATATTACAACCTCCAGACTTGCCAATAATGGCCAGGCCTGTACGAACGCAGAGCGGGTGTATGTGCATGAAAGTATTGCTGAAGAATTCACCAAACGACTGCAGGAAGCATTTGAACAAAAAACAATGGGCGATCCGCGCGCATCCAAAAATGCTGACGTTGGCCCTCTTGTAAGCAAAGACCGCCTCGATGAAGTGCATGCGATGGTGGAAAATGCTAAAAAAGACGGAGCGAAGGTAGTAGCTGGCGGTGAACCAGGCGATCAGAATAATGGTTATTTTTACAAACCAACAGTAATCAGCAACGCCCGGCATGAGATGGAAATTATGCAGGAAGAAATATTTGGTCCGGTTATTCCTATCGATACGTTCCAAACGCTTGATGAAGCAATAGAGAAAGGCAACGATACCGTATTCGGTCTTTCTTCCTCCGTTTACAGTGAAGATATGAACGAAATTATGAGAGTGGTAAACGAACTGCGCTTTGGCGAAACGTACGTTAATCGGGAGAATTTCGAAGCTGTGCAGGGCTATCACGCCGGTTTCCGGAAATCCGGACTTGGCGGCGCCGATGGCAAGCACGGAGTGGAAGACTTTTTAGCCACTCACGTTGTTTATATGCAGTACAATAACGAAAAAAATTAAAGAAATTTGGCTGGAGGGTGAACCTCCAGCCATTTTCTAACGTATACATAATAAGGGCGGAAACAATTATATGAGTTGTTGAAAAACAAAGCAGGTAATTGAGAATCGTTCATTTAATGTAAAAAGTGAACAGTTTAAATGAATTGTCACAAAACGTTAACAAATTGTGCGCTCAGAAAGTTTCAAAACCATGATGAAGAGGAATAAATAAAGTATTGTTGAATTAAAGTTTAAAAGTATAACCATTCACAAACCAGTTAAAACCTCTTTTCAAATTAGAATAATTATTGTATAATAATCTTGTGACTAAAAGTAGAGAATATTATACGTTGTTTTCGCCCATTTTACTCCCATAGTCGGGGAAGGAGAGATTTGTTAACATGGTGACATTGCTTACATCTCCAAGTTGTACATCCTGTCGGAAAGCGAAAGCATGGTTGGACGAACATGAGATTGCTTATAATGAAAGAAATATTTTTGCGGAACCATTAACAGTGGATGAAGTAAAAGAAATCGTCCGTCTGACGGAGGACGGCACTGATGAAATCGTTTCCCGTCGTTCGAAGGTGTTTCAGGAATTAGACGTGGAAATGGAGAACCTTCCACTGCAGCGTCTGTTCCAATTAATCAGCGAACATCCCGGTCTATTAAGACGGCCGATCATTTATGATGATAAACGTTTACAGGTAGGCTATAATGAAGCTGAAATTCGTCGTTTTCTCCCAAGAAAAGTTCGTACTTTTAACTTGATGGAAGCGCAAAAAATGGTAAACTAAAAAGAAAGAAAAATTTCGGCGCCGGTCGGGATTTTTCTTCTTTTTATAATTATGCTTTGTTTTGCTAAAATGAGTTTCTTTCCTTGACATGAGTGTGATTTTATCTGAAAATATAAAACCAAACCAGTGTTAAATTATTGATGCTCCGCTCCCTCAACGAACGTTGCATCCTGGGATGAGCACAACTCACAAAGGGTCCTGTACGGTGCTATGATTAAAAGGATTACTATATGTTATTGTTAGGGTATAGTATTTCATAGTAAGTAGAAGACCGACCCTAGCTTGAGGAGGGAGAAAAATAGTGGAAATCGAAAGAATCAACGAGTCGACAGTGAAGTTTTACATTACGTACACGGATATCGAAGACCGTGGTTTCGACCGGGATGAGATTTGGTATAACCGTGAACGTGGAGAAGAATTATTCTTTGATATGATCAACGAAGCTCACGACTTAGAAAACTTTGAAATAGAAGGACCTTTATGGATTCAGGTACAGGCACTCGATCAGGGCATGGAAATCGTAGTTACCAGAGGACAGGTTACCGATGGAAATGTGAAACTGGAAATTCCGGTATCAGAAAACAAAGAGGAACCTCCGGTGGACGATAACATTGTGGATATGCTTGATGAACAATACCGTTCGTCCAAATCAGACAGAAATGGCTCACTTGAGTCGGAAGACCTGGAAATTGTTATTTCCTTCCAGGATATGGAAGACTTAATCAGTTTGAGTAAGGCCTTCCATGTATCGGATGTCCACAACGAAGTATACTTCTTTGAAAATCGGTATTATCTTTATTTAGTATTTGATCAGCGTTATACAGAGGATGAACAGGACAACATGGTAAGTCATGTGCTGGAGTACGGAAATGAATCTGACCTGTCCATTTTCCGTATACGTGAGTACGGTACGACAATTGCATCTGAATATGGTCTTCAAACCTTCAATGAAAACTTCTCATAAGTGTGTGTATCTCTAAAAGGCTGGCGTGTGACGCTAGCCTTTTTATTTTATAAAAAATCCCCGTATTACACCCCCTCCTGGAAAGGCTGATACTCATGTTTAATGCCCTCATTGCGAACGGCCGGGCGGTTTCAAGCCTGGATCCCACTATTTATCCCCCTTACTATTGCCCGGACTGCGGGTACGAAGTGCATCTGCGTAACAAATCAAATACCCGTCCTCATTTTGTTCACTCCCGGCGTGCAGACTGCCGCCTGCTTGGTGGAGAATCCGAAGAGCATACTGAAGGGAAAGCTCTGCTCGCCAGTTGGCTTAAAAAACAGAATCTTTCTCCCGTTATTGAGAAGCAGTTACCTGAGGAAGGAAGAAGGGCAGACGTATTCGTTCAGTGGAGAGGGCGAAACGTAGCTCTAGAGATACAGAGGAGTGCGATTGATTCCCCGCAGCTTTTGACGAGAAGCCGAACATATACAGAAAAAGGAATCCTTCCACTTTGGTTTTTTGCTCCGAAATTAGTGCAACGAAAA
This sequence comes from Marinococcus sp. LNHM3E3-2.2, assembly GCF_056034385.1. Taxonomy (NCBI): domain Bacteria; kingdom Bacillati; phylum Bacillota; class Bacilli; order Caryophanales; family Bacillaceae; genus Marinococcus; species Marinococcus sp. LNHM3E3-2.2. Next base: position 33,025 of record NZ_JBQLIC010000008.1, on the reverse strand, counting down.
AATGCCGGGCGCTGGTTTTGGAATGAAGCGGTGTGGTCTTCCATATTCTCCGGATATTTTAATGCAGTACCTGTGCTGATGCCATCCTCCCGGGAGCTTTTAATCTTGCAGCCATTATTTGAAGCTTCGCCCAAGCGTATCGTAGCCCATGCCTTAAGATTGCCGGTAGCCGACATAAAGCTGGATTATTTTTTCGCCCCTGCACAGCTGTCATTCAGTTTTATTGATAAAATACTGGCGCATAAAAATAGTTGGCGCTTTTCGTCTTATCAATTTTCCGGGTGCGAAAAGTATTGGGACAGCCTGGAGATATATACCCGGCACCTCTCTCATATTAGTAGGCATCCTGCGGACCTGGGCTGGCCGACGCCGTATTGTTACGTTTTCCGCGGACCGCCGCTCTTGTGGCAGACCCTGCTGTTTTACCGGATTATTCGCCAAAAAAGTGATACATTAAACAATATTTTAATTTTAGTGCAAAAAGATCCACTGATTGCTCCGTTAATACGTTCTGGTCTGCGTGCAGAGGTTTACCTGCGTCAGGCAGTCTGGCATTTTTTGCAGTGGCTGAAGGTCCTGAAGACGGTTTATTTTCATCACGGGCACTGGTATTTGAAGAAAGATCTGCTGCCTGAAGCGTCGGCGGAAACGGGATGGTCGCAGGATCAAAGCATCGCTGGAATATTTACGGCTTATATCAAAAAAGCTTGAAGCAGAAAAACGATTCATTGGAACAACTGGAAATAGTTCGATACAATAGGAGAGAAAGATAAAGGGAGGTGCGTTCCATTGAGTTCATCTGCTGTAGAACAACTACCAAAACGCGAAGAAATCAGTGAACAGTATAAATGGAATTTAGAGGATATTTTTTCTAGCAATGAAGAATGGGAAGAAGAATTCAAACACATCCAAAGCATGATTCCGGCAATCGAGTCATATAAAGGACGCCTCGGAGATTCGGGGCATATGCTGTATGAAGCCCTGCAGCAGCAGGATAAAATTACAGAGCGGTTCAGCCGTTTATTTGTTTATGCGCATATGCGTTATGATCAGAATACAAACGAATCGCTGTATCAGGGAATGGAGGACCGTGCAAGAAGACTGGCCAGCCAGCTCGGACAGGCAACGGCTTTTCTCGTTCCTGAAATCCTGACCATTCCTGAAAAAACAATTAAAGCATTTTATGAGGAAGAGCCGGAGCTCCGGTTATACGAACACGCACTCGACGCCATCAACAAAGAACGCCCGCATGTTTTGACAGAATCAGAAGAAGCACTGCTCGCCCAGGCTTCTGAAGTGATGGCTGTGCCGGGCAACACTTTTGGCATGCTCAATAATGCTGATCTGGAGTTTCCGTCCATAAAGGATGAGAACGGAAATGATGCCCAGGTGACCCACGGGCGTCTGCTTAACTTTTTGGAAAGCGACAACCGTCGTGTGCGGGAAGAAGCTTTTAAGGCTGTCTATAGCACATACAGCAGGTTTAAAAATACCATTTCAAGCACTCTTGGCGGACAGGTGAAAAAGAATACGTTTAATGCAAGTATTCGTAAGTACCGTTCAGCCAGAGAAGCTGCGCTAAGCAATAATCATATTCCGGAAAAGGTTTATGACCAGCTTGTTTCGACCGTTCATGATTACCTGCCGCTGCTCCACCGTTACGTAAAGCTGCGTAAGCAGGTGCTTGAACTTGATGAGATTCATAACTATGACCTGTATACCCCGCTTGTTAAAGATATTGATATGAAAATGACGTACGAGGAAGCAAAAGAAACCGTTCTCGAAGCACTGCAGCCGCTGGGAAAAGAATATACAGAAACGATTGCCGGCGGATTTGAAAAAGGCTGGGTGGACGTTTATGAAAACGTTGGGAAACGGAGTGGAGCCTATTCCTCCGGGGCATATGGAACAATGCCATACATTTTGATGAACTGGCAGGACAGTATAAACAATGTGTATACGCTGGCCCATGAACTCGGGCATTCAATGCACAGCTATCTGACTCATCAAAATCAGCCGTACCCTTATGCTGATTACACCATCTTCGTGGCGGAGGTAGCTTCTACTGTCAATGAAGCACTGCTTACCCGTCACTTACTGGCAAAAACGACAAGCAAAACAGAAAAAGCGTATTTATTGAATCAGTACCTCGAAGGCTTCCGGGGCACGGTTTTCCGTCAGACAATGTTTGCTGAGTTTGAGCAGTTAATTCATGAAAAGGCAGAAGCAGGGGAAGCACTGACTCCGGATCTGCTGAATGCTCTTTATTATGAGTTGAATGAACAGTATTTCGGGCCTCATATGACACTCGATGATGATATTGCGCTGGAATGGGCAAGAATCCCTCATTTTTATATGAACTTTTATGTATATCAGTATGCCACCGGCTACAGCGCTGCTGCTGCTTTGTCCCAACAGATCACAGAGGAAGGGGAGCCTGCAGTGGAGCGCTACCTGCAGTTTCTGAAATCCGGCAGTTCGGATTATCCGATCGAGGTTCTGAAAAAAGCAGGGGTCGATATGACTACCTCCAAGCCGATTGAACTGGCCATGAAGTCGTTTGAGGATACCTTGAATGAACTGGAAGAACTGCTGCTTCAATAAAAAAATCCGCGGAGATGCTTTACATCTCCGCGGATTTTTATTTTTCAGGTAAAGGAAGGTACATACTCCCAGTAGGCCCCATTCTTTAGTGGGACATGCTTCATCTTTCTCATCAGCAGAAGCTGCTTCAGCTGCTTTTCAGCCTCTTTTTCACTCCAGTCGAATACAACAGAAACTTCTTTCGTCGTAATTCGCGGATAGCGGGAGAGAAACTTTTCAAGCGTTAATGAGTGAGAAGGCTCCGGCACATGTCCTAGCATGTCGGAGAGGATTTCTTCGTAAACCTGGTAGGGGTACAGCCCGGAAACCTTCAGTCCTCCATCCTCAACATGATCGTTAAAGAAAACGAATGTTGGCGCCTGATCGACCTCCATTTCACGGGAGGTCCTGATATCACAATTCAGGGCTTTCCGGGTACAGGCAGAATGTATATCGCGCTGAAATTCTTCAATGTCCAGTCCGGTCGCTTCCGCGATCTGGACAAGCGTTTGTTCCGTGGAGATGTCCCGGCCATGCAGAAATAAATTCTCTCTGATATTCCGAAAAAAAACCGAAGCCAGCTGCTTTCCCTGCATTTCCGCTGCTTTCATGGCTAGTGCAGGAATGTAGGCAGAAGGAGCAGAGTGCTTCAGCCACACGCTTCCATCTGCCGGCATTCCGGTCCGGGTGGCCACTTCCTCATAAAACAGGGCCATTTCTTTTTTCATTTCTTCTTTCACTGGCTTTTGTGTCTCTTCACTCCAGCATTCAATGTTTGAAGTGAGCAGAAGCTTTGGCGTGAAATAGTGGCCGTATTCAATGAGCAGCTTCTTTAATACAGGTTCAAATGCCCAGCACTCCGGGCATAATGGATCCATAAAAATATATAATTCAAGCGGCTTTTTCGATAAATGTGTGTCGGTAGACTGCGGCAGACTGCAGGAACCGGAACTGTCATCACAAAAAGAAAAATGCTCGTTGCCCATGACCAGTTCACGCTCCTTTCGTTATGAATTTTCTTCGGTAGTATTTATCATGTGCTGTGCTGTCACCACAAGCCGCTGAAACATTTCCTGTCTAACGTCGTTGTCCATTTTGATTTCTTCCATTGCTTCATCCATGCATAACAGCCAGGCTTTCGCTCGTGTTTCCGTAATTGGAAACGGGAGATGGCGGGCCCGCAGACGTGGATGGCCATGCTCTTCTGTATATAAAGGCGGACCACCTAAAAATTGTGTCATAAACTGCTTTTGTTTACGGGCAGTTTCTGTAAGGTCCTCCGGAAAAATAGGAGCCAGATCCGGATGATCGCCAACCTTCTTGTAAAACGTATCGATAAGTTCAGAAAGTTTTTCTTCGCCAAGCTTATCAAAGCTGGATTTAAAACCTGTCATTGTAAACCTCCGGAACAACGTTTTAACGTTTATGCTTACAAAGACAGAGCAATAGCGCCAAACGCAATTATTATATTTCAGTTTTTATTCTAGCAATGAGACTCGGCAACCGCAAATATTTTGAATGCAAATGGCTGCCGGGGCAAAAAAACAACCCCGAAGACGGGATTGTTTTTTCAGGCTATACAAGATCCTGATAGTTGGCAAGCACATTTGGTACGTATTTTTGGGTTTCTTTAAACGGTGGAATACCATCATATTTATCAACATTACCCGGGCCGGCGTTATAAGCGGCAAGGGCCAGCGTTTTATTGCCATTGTATTTATCGAGCATGTCTCTTAAATAGCGAATACCTCCGTCAAGGTTTTGTTCAGGGTCCATCGGGTCTTTTACTTTCAGCATAGAAGCAGTGCCCGGCATCAGCTGCATCAGCCCCATGGCGCCCGCATGGCTTTTAGCGTTTGGATTAAAGCCGGATTCCTGCTTTACCAGTGCGCGGACAAGTTTACTGTCTACCCCGTATTTTTCCGATAAACGCTCAATCGTCTGCACAACGCCCGAGCCTGAAGCCTGTTTAGATGAAGAGGGGTTTTCAGAGGCAGCAGCGGTTTCCTTTTTTACTTCTTTTGCAGCAGGCTCAGCCGGATTCCTGGATGCTTCGTCACCCAAATGACTGAAATAGCTGCTTGCGCTCACCGGGTTTAAGAACAACGAAGAAGAGACCGGACTGAAGCCGCTGCTGTTCTGTTCGGCCATGATAGCCTGGGTTGATTTCAAAGAATCGTATAAAAAAGAACCGAAACGGCCGGCAGCAGAAGCTGTCTGCGAAGGAACGGACGGCTGGCTGCTTCCGGCAGCTGCATTGGTTGAAGATGGGAAAAGAGAGGAAGAAATCGTCAAAAAAATTCACCCCACTAATAAAATTCAGATAAGAAAAATATACCAGTATTTCAAATGAAGAACAATGTGCGTATGTTACTGTTTTTAATCCTGCTGCCGGCTGCGTTGGAAAAGTCGTTCAATTTTGTTCGGTGTGCTGCGGAGAGGAAATTGATGTTTGTCTGCCAGTTCATTCATCCAGGCATAAACCTCTTTTTCACTCGGTCCTTCTATTTCGAGCTCATAATCTGTGATCCCTAAATAATGACTCCGGTCAAAAAAGATTTCTCCTGTACGAAAGGTCTGGGAGGCCCGGTAGGTGGTCAGTGTGCCTATACTTTCAACGCGCACGGAACCAATCAGTGCCTGAAGACGTCCGGAGACGTCACCGGCAGGCAGTGTCCCGGATGTGATAGCCTCCTGAGCCTCCTGTGCTGTGACAGTCTGATTCCATTCAGTGAGCCCTTCCGGAGCCGGCTCTTTCAATGTCAGGGTGTATGAGTCGCCCCGCTCGCGTATACGCAAAGCGGATTTGCGGGAACGAAGGTCGAAGCTTTCAGTATCAAAATATGTATTTTTTTGCGAAGAAAAATCATTTTCCTGAATCGCGAAGTCAGCTGTAAGAGAGGCAAACTCCTGCTCCGTCAAAAGGTTCTTCGCTTCAATTTCCTGTTCTTTCGCCACGGAGAATCATCCTTTCTAATACCGAATTACTGGAAAAACGCTATGCATTATCTTATCATATGGTTTGCGCTCTGTCTGTTTACATAAGTTATGATAAAATTAGATACAGATAAGAAACGCATACTTGCCCTGTTTTGGAGGAATTATGACATGCAGCATATATTGACTGTGAATCATTACGAAGAAGACAATGACTCATTAATGATGTATCCGGTGGAAGAGTGGCCGGAAAAAGAATGGCAGAAATTAAGCGACGGCGGACAGATGCTCGCAGATTCCGATGCTCTCACGCTTGTTTATGTACTGGATATGGAGGACGAATTTGTGCAGCTCCGTATTCCAAAAAGAGTATGGCCCCTTTTGAAAAAGGCTTACGATAATGGAAAGCATGTCTATGTAAAAAGCGGAAGTGCCCTGCATTTAGAAAACTTTCATGAAGAAATTGAATATTTAATGGATAATGTGCCTGGAAACGGGAATTACGGTACTGAAATGGTATCTGCATTTGAAGAAGCATTCAACGTATAACCTCATAATAATGTAAATGAGTGGTGGTAAACCATGAGTAACTGGCAGACATTTCTTTCGCCATACATGCAGGCGGTAGAGGAAATAAAGGTGAAATTAAAAGGATTAAGAGAACAGTACCAGATGTCTTCACAGCACACTCCGATTGAGTTTGTTACCGGGAGGGTCAAGCCGGTAACGAGCATTCTTGATAAAGCCCAGCGCAAAGATATTCCGCTCGATGAAATCGACACGAAAATGCAGGACATTGCCGGTATTCGTATCGTCTGCCAATTTGTCGGTGACATTGATACCATTGTGGATTTGATGCGGACAAGACAGGATTTTGAGGTTTTGGAGGAGCGGGATTACATTAAGGAAAAAAAAGAGAGTGGCTACCGATCTTTTCACATGGTCGTTTCCTATCCTGTGCATACGATTGACGGCCGCAAAGACGTGCTTACAGAAATTCAGGTGCGGACAATGGCGATGAATTTCTGGGCGACTATTGAACATTCTTTAAACTACAAGTACAGCGGTGAAATTCCGGAGGATATTAAGCACCGGCTGCAGCGCGCTGCAGAAGCTGCATTTCAGCTCGATGAAGAAATGTCTAAAATAAAAGGCGAGGTACGGGAAGCGCAGCGTATCTATATGCAAAATAGGGAAAGTGAGGGTCCAAATACATGAGTATCCCGTCCACCGATGAAAACATGCGATACAACGTTACGTCCCGCGGAGACGACACCTCCAACGAAATCAGGGACAAACTGCTTTCCTATCTGAATGAATTCGGCCTGATCCATGACGAAGTCCATCCTGATATTGTGATCACTGTGGGGGGCGACGGCACGCTGCTGCAGGCGTTCCATCATTATTATGAATCACTTGAAGATGTATGCTTTGTAGGTATACATACCGGCCACCTCGGTTTTTATGCAGACTGGCAGCCGGAAGAAGTAGAAAAGCTGGTGATTCATCTTGCAAAAACGCCCTTCCAGGTAGTGGAGTACCCGTTGCTTGAAGTAATTGTCCGCTATAATGAACATACGAGGTTCGAACGGTACTTAGCCTTAAATGAATGTATGGTAAAAACGCTCGAAGGGTCTCTCGTATGCAATGTAGATATTAAAGGCGACCATTTTGAGACGTTTCGCGGAGACGGCCTATGTATTTCCACGCCTTCCGGAAGCACGGCGTATAACAAATCTCTGGGCGGGGCGATTCTGCACCCTTCCTTATCAAGTATTCAAATATCCGAAATGGCAAGCATTAATAACCGGGTTTACCGGACGATCGGCTCGCCTTTAATTCTGCCGCAGCACCATACCTGTCTTCTGCGCCCGGTGAACGATGTGGACATGCAGATTACTATTGACCATATCACTCTTGTCGACCAGGGGATTGAGTCCATTCAGTACCGGGTGGCAGAAGAAAAAGTGCGATTCGCCCGCTTCCGTCCATTTCCTTTCTGGAAGCGCGTGAAAGAATCGTTTATCGGAGAATAAAAGGATGAGGACAATTACATGGAGCGTGCCTGCCGGGGCAGAAAACCTGGAAGTAAAAAGATTTTTGAGCCAGTACAAAGATGTCTCACGGCGAGTATGGAAAAAAGTAGATACACTCCCCGTGTATATAAATGGGAAAGCAAGCCGGGGAAATGACCAGTTAAGCGCCGGGGATGAGCTGCAGATAAGCATCCCGTCAGGAACCGTTCCTCCTCATTTTAAAGAGTCCCAGGAGCAGCTGGAAGTGCTCTATGAAGACAAAGACGTTATAGTAATCAACAAGCCTGCGGGCCTGCCAACCATTCCCGGAAGAGCAGCAGGAGAGGAATCACTGGCAGGGAGACTGGCTGGTTATCTGCGAAACAAGGGCATACAGTCTGCCATTCATCCTGTTTCAAGGCTCGACCGCGGAACAAGCGGTATCGTTCCTTTTGCCCGTCATGCATATGCCCACTCCCGCATGGAAAAACATATGAATGCCGGAGCGAAAGAGTATATCGGGATCGTTGAAGGCAGATGGCCGAGGGTATTCACGCGTATAGATGTTCCGATCCGCCCGAGTAAAACCAGTCTGGTGGAACAGGTGGCAGCACCGGACGGAAAAAGAGCTGTGACAACCGCAGAGGTGATTGAAATACTGCCTGAACACACAGTCTTAAAGTTTGGGCTGGAAACCGGCCGGACGCATCAGATCCGGGTGCATGCTTCTGCGTCCGGTTTTCCACTTGCCGGTGATACGCTGTATGGAAATAGAAATGAATACTTGAACAGGCAGGCACTGCACGCCTGCCGTCTGACTTTCTTTCATCCGGTACAGGAAACAATGATCAACGTTACGGCTCCGCACCCTGAAGATATTAATGATTTTCTGGCTGCTCATCGGCTGAAGGTATTTAAGTGATCCGGCTGCAGCGGCAGAGTGGAAGGGACCTCAACGAATTCATGTTCCGGGTAACGGTAGGCGGTAAGCTTGTTTCCAAATGAACAGCCTGTATCAATATTTAAAGTCCGGCCGACGAGCCGGGCTTTCCATACAGGGGTGTGGCCGTAAATGATGAAAGGCCTGCCGCGGTAAGCGGGAGCCCAGTCTATACGCTCAGGTTCGCGCCTGGCGTTTAGCTTTGTCGGGCCGTACAAAACTACATTCCGGGTTCTGCGGTCCGTTCGGCCGATCAGACTTTCCTGCATGCCGCCATGGGAAGCAAGAGCGTTTCCGTTGTCGAACAGCTGGTACAGCGGTGCCTGCTCAAACAAGTCCATAAACTTCTGCTTTATCTCCTGCCGCTCACCCGGGAGAAGTGCTTCCCACTCCTGGATGGTTTTTTCAAGCCCGTGACCTACCTGGACCGGGCGCCCCAAAAACCAGCGGTACAGTTTGTCACAATGGTTTCCAGGAAGATACAGGGCGTTTCCGCTTTTAACCATTTGCTCTGTTATACGGATGACATCTATAGAATTTGGCCCGCGGTCTGTGATGTCGCCAACGATTACAAGCTGACGGCCGCCGGGATGCATGTAATTTTGATTATGATCATAGCCGAGTACTGAAAGCATTTCGGTCATTTCGTACGCACAGCCGTGAATGTCGCTGATAAAGTCAAAGTGTCTGTTCACTCAGACCTCTCCCTTCTGAAAAAATATAACGGCTGTTGGACAGCCCGGCGGTTCAATGATATAAAGGTAAAGAAATTATTTGATATTGATACAATCATATCTAAAGGAGAGACAACGATGCAATTATCACTTGAAGGAAAAACATTTGTCGTGATGGGTGTTGCCAATAAAAGAAGCATAGCCTGGGGAGCAGCGGAAAGCCTGGCAGAGGCAGGAGCTGATTTAGTATTTACATACGGACAGCAGCGCACTGAAAAAAGTGTCAGAAAATTGGCGGATTCGCTGGATCAGAAAGAACCACTCGTCGTTCAGTGTGATGTCACCAACGATGAGCAGATCCGCGAATGCTTTGCAAAAATTAAAGAAGAAGCGGGAACCATTCACGGCGTCGTTCATTCCCTGGCTTATGCGAAAAGAGAAGAGCTCGAGGGCGAATACCTAAATGCTACGCGTGAAGGATTTTTACTGGCCCAGGAAATCAGTGCATATTCCTTCACTGCAGTTGCAAAGGCTGTAAAAGAGTTTGATTTAATGACAGAAGGAGGCTCTTTTGTTACGATGAGCTACCTTGGGGCAGAGCGGATCGTGAAAAATTATAACGTCATGGGCGTAGCGAAAGCTTCTCTGGAGGCAAGTACGCGTTATTTGGCAAACGATTTGGGTGCAGACGACATTAGAGTCAATGCAATCTCGGCCGGTCCGATTCGTACGTTGGCAGCTAAAGGTGTTTCCGGTTTTAACGACACTATCAAGGCGATGGAGGAGCATGCCCCTCTGCGGCGTACAGTTACCCAAAAAGAGGTCGGGGACACCACTGCCTTTCTGATGAGCGGAATGTCGAGTGGAATTACAGGGGAAGTTATCCATGTCGACGGAGGCTATCACGCATACGGCATGTAAATCAGATCTGCAGGAACATGGTGGTGAAAGATGAAAGTAATTAAAGGGTTAAACAATAACGTTGTGATTGCAGAACACGAGGACTACGGGGAAGTTATTCTTACCGGGCGGGGCATCGGTTTTTCCAAGCGCCCGGGAGACCTCATTGATGCTGGAACACCGGAAAAGTTTTTCATATTGAAAAATGAAAATGAACAGACGCAGTACCGACAGTTAATCGAGCACATCGATGAGACGTTTATCGCCTGTATTACAGAAATTCTGCAGGTGCTTGAAGCAGAGTGGGCGGAAACGTTCGAAGAACACATTCATGTGGCGTTAACGGATCACCTCAGCTTTGCACTTGAGAGAACAAAAAAAGGTCTCACAATCAGCAACCCGTTTTTAAAAGAAACCCAGCTTGCTTATGAAAAAGAATACCGTGCGGCCGGATGGATCATTGATGAAATTGAACAATGGACAGGGGTGCGGCTTCCAGAAGAGGAAAAAGGGTTTATTGCCCTGCACCTGCACGGGGCAGTAACGAGAACACCGCTTGACCAGGTGAACGCTTATACGCGCCTTGTAAAAGATATGACAGTAATGGTGGAGCGGGCTCTCGATATTCAGCTGTCACCGGAAGATTTAGATCACCGCCGGCTGTTCCGTCATCTGCAGCAGGCTGTCGCAAGGGTAAGAAACGGTGAGTTCGAAGAGGCGTCTGAGCCATTAAAAAAAATGTTGCAGGCAGAGTACCCCTTCTGCTATAATTTGTCCTGGAAGCTCATACGAACGATGCAGCGTGCTTTGCAGACGACGATACCAGAAGGCGAAGCCGTTTATTTAACCATTCATCTGCAAAGGCTTTCATCGAAACGAAATAATTGATCTAGTGTTCCGTGTTACTGGTAAAGCAGGCATGAGAGAATGCTGATCGCGTTTGAACCAAAGGGAGAAGACCCAGCTTCTTTTCTCTTTGTGACCTCGCGATTAGTGTATCTCTCATGCCTTTTTTTATGCACTGAGACCTGTGGTCAGTGATGAGTCTTCCAAAAAATAATTAGGAGAGATACATATGTGGAAACAGTCATTTGGAGTACTTCAACGTATCGGGCGCGCCCTGATGCTTCCGGTTGCCCTTCTTCCAGCGGCCGGTCTGCTTCTTGCTATCGGTACCGCCATGCAGGAAGAGCAAATGATCGAATTGCTGCCATTTCTGACTTCTGCTCCAGCAGAATTAATTGCCGAGCTGATGTCGGAAGCCGGTGGGGTAGTATTTGATAATTTAGCGGTATTATTTGCAGTCGGTGTAGCACTCGGTCTGGCAGGAGACGGAGTAGCAGCTCTTGCAGCACTGATCGGGTTTATGATTATAAACGTTACGATGAGCGTGCTATTAAGTGTTAATACAGATATGCTTGAAGAGCCGGGCTACGCGTCAGTGCTTGGTATTCCCACACTTCAGACAGGGGTGTTTGGGGGAATAATTGCCGGTATATTAGGAGCAGTGATGTACCAGCGCTTTTATAATATTAATCTGCCAACCTACTTAGGATTTTTCGCAGGGAAAAGATTTGTACCGATTGCTACCGCTGTGGGCGGTCTGGTTATCGGTGCTGCTTTGACCCTGGCATGGCCCCCGATTCAGAGCGGATTGAATTCCCTGTCGCTCTATGTGACAGAATCAAACCAAACGCTTTCCGCATTTATTTTCGGCGTAATGGAACGTTCACTCGTACCATTCGGCCTGCATCACATTTTCTATTCCCCGTTCTGGTTCGAATTTGGAAGCTATGTGAACGATGCAGGAGAAACGATCAATGGAGATCAGCGGATTTTCTTTGAACAGATGAAAGACGGAGTGCCTTTTACTGCCGGAACGTTCATGACAGGGAAATTCCCATTCATGATGTTCGGTCTACCGGCTGCGGCTCTCGCAATTTACCATTGCGCCCGTCCGGAAAATAAAAAGATGGTCGCAGGTATTATGGGTTCAGCGGCATTAACTTCATTTCTGACAGGTATTACCGAGCCGCTTGAGTTCAGCTTCTTGTTTGTAGCACCGCTTTTGTTTGCGATTCACGCGATTTTTGCCGGATTTTCTTTTATGATTATGCAGCTGCTTGATGTCAAAATTGGCATGACCTTCTCCGGAGGCGTTATCGACTTTATGCTCTTCGGCATCGTGCCAAACCGGACGGAATGGTGGCTCGTTATTCCGGTGGGCCTATGCTTTGCGTTAATTTATTACTTCGGATTCCGGTTTGCTATTCAAAAATTCAACCTGATGACTCCGGGGCGTGAAGCAGCCACAGAAGGAGCCGCTGGAATGTCTGGTGCAGCTTCTGACGATGAACTGCCAAGAGAAATCATTGCTGCGTTTGGCGGCCAGGAAAACTTAAAGCACCTGGACGCCTGCATTACAAGACTTCGGATCACAGTCAATGAAAAAGATAAAGTGAATAAAGATCAGCTTAAAGCACTGGGTGCTTCCGGCGTAATGGAAGTCGGCAATAACGTTCAGGCGATTTTTGGTCCTAAATCAGATGCGATTAAGTCCCAGATGCAGGACGTTATTGCTGGAAAAACGCCTGAACCAATAGCAGAAAAAGAAACGGCTGCTACTGCAATGAACACTGCTTCTGCTGAAGATATCCAGGCCATGTCCATTACAAGTCCAGCCTCCGGACGGCTGATCCGTATCGATGAAGTGGAGGATGAAGTGTTTTCCGGAAAAATGATGGGAGACGGATTTGCAATTGTGCCGGAAGAAGGCATCTTTCATGCGCCTGCCGACGGCACTATTACTACAGTGTTCCCGACGAAACACGCTGTAGGGATGCAGACCGATGAAGGTACAGAGATTCTCATTCATATCGGTCTGGATACGGTTAATATGAAAGGTGAAGGCTTCGAAGTCTTTGTGACAGAAAACGATAAGGTGAAGCAGGGAGATGTACTAGTTAAAGCTGACCTTGAGAAAATCCGTCAGGAAGCAGCTTCTACAACTACACCCGTAGTGTTCACCAATCTGGATAAAGAATATACTGTCAGTGTAGAAAGTGGGAAAATGGTTCGGGCAGAGGAAGACGGTATTATTATGATTAAATAACCGTTTCCGGTGCTTAATATATGGAAAAAAGGGTAAAGAATACTAGTGATCATTTTTTCTTCAATCCATCATTGTAAACAGTGGAGGAGGGGCTGAGCATGGCACTGGTAGTTCCATATATTAATGCATCGGCTGTTAATTATGCCAACCGCCAACAGCCGCCGGTGAAGCCGGGAGTACGCCGTATTCAGCGGGTGCAGCCCGTAGAGCCGAAAAGATATTCGAGTGAGCAGCAGGACGTCTATCGGTCACTCGAAAAAAGGTATGAGCGTATTTTAGAAGAAGAAAATAAAAAAGGGCGGCGCATTCATACGCTTGCCTGAGAGAGCTGCCTTCCGGCAGTTCTCTTTTTATTACGGACTAGGAGGAGAAGTGATTGAAACAGAGAAAATCGGTGGGGACGTGCGAGCTTTGTGGACGGGAGGAAGTCGAACGCACAGTGCACCATCTGGTGCCAAAGGATGAAGGAGGGACACACGGGGCAACTGCCTGGCTGTGTAAAGCCTGTCATCGGCAGATACATGCTTTATACAGTAACAAAGAGCTGGCCGTAAGGCTGAACACTATTGAACAGCTGCGGGCTGATGAAAAAATTTGGCGGTTTATTAAATGGATACGAAAGCAGCGGGGAGAAAAAAGGGTGAAAGTACGACGATCGAAAACGAAAAAAAGGTGAGCAGGGATGCTCACCAGCTAAGCGACTTTTTCATTTCTACATGAGGGATGCCAGCATCCATAAACTCACCGGACGTGACTTCGTACCCGAGGGATTGATAAAACCCGGAAGCATATTTTTGTGCATTGAGCTTCATGACAGGCTTTTCCATTTCCAGTGCTTTATATTCCATGGCCTGCATCAGCAGCCGGCCGCTTCCGGTCCCGCGGAAGGAAGAATAAATACATACACGTTCCGCTTTAGCATAGTCTTCTTCAAACCGGAGCCGGGATGCTCCAATTGCCCGTTCGCCGTCATATACGACGAAATGGACAGCTTCTTCTTCAAATTCATCAATTTCTTCTTCCTCGGGCACATTCTGTTCCTCGACGAAAACGTCAAAACGGACCCGGAAGGCATCTTCGAGCTGCTGTCTGTTACTTACTTCATATACTTCAATCATAAAACGCAGTCCTTTCTCAATCCAGTTCGATATCAAACATGTAAGCAAGCGAATGAAGCACGTCCTGCTCCCATACCTTCCATAAATGACCGCCTTCGAGCTCTTTGTAATAATAATGGGATGCTTTAACAGAAAGATATTCATACAAATCACGGTTCGGTTTCAGAAAATCTTCGACCGTACCAGCTGTCGTGTCTACTTCCTGTTCTTCAGTTCCAATGGTATGGTACAACGTAAAGGAAGGCCAGTCCTCTGAGTTTTTCAGAGCATTGAATACCGTTTCGTTAACAAGCGGTGAATGCATCACAACCCGCTGAAAAATGTTAGGATAGCGAAGAGAAGCCATTAAAGAAACTGTACCTCCGAGGGAATCGCCAAGCAGCGTCCTCGCTTCAGGTGAAGGCTCAGTGTGATACTCTTTTTCCATAAACGGAAGGAGTTCTGAGGCCATAAATTGAAGATAATCATTATGGCCCTCTTCATCGGGATGGTACCAGTTTCTGCGCTGACGTACAGAAGGATAAGGAACTCCTACGATTACCGTGTCGGGGGCTCCTTCATCCATGGCCTGCTCGGCGTAGCGGACTAAATGGCCGAGCCGGAAGTAATCCTTACCGTCCTGGGCGATGATTAAATGATATGTAGACATAGGAGTGAATCCATCCGGGGTGTAGATACGTAAATCAAATGAGTGATCCAATATTTCGCTGTGAAATGTGACATCCTGCTGGGTACCGTCCATGACGTTTCACAATCCTTTCATAGGGAAATAGTATTAGTGAAGTCCCTTATTGTTGCAATAGCTATTGTAACATAATTTTAAGGGCTTTTATGTATTCCGGATTGCACTCGACAAAGGAGGCAGCAATATGACTAAAGAAAAAGTATCAAGTGAAAAAGTAGAAAAAGCAGCAAGGGATATGCTCGAGGAGCGCGGAGTTTCCCTTCAGGACATTGCAGATATCGTATATAATATGCAGGCAAAATACGCACCAAATCTGACGATGGATGACTGCCTGGAAAGCGTGGATGCTGTATTGTATAAAAGGGAAATTCAGCATGCTATCTTAGTGGGCGTGGAAATCGACAAGCTGGCTGAAAATAACCAGTTGTCTGAGCCTCTGCAGTCACTGGTTGATACGGATGAAGGCTTGTTTGGTATTGACGAGACGGTGGCGCTTGGTTCGGTATTTGGGTTCGGAAGTATAGCCGTTACGACATTTGGATATTTGGATAAAGCCAAAGATGGTATTATTAACGAATTGGACACAAGTGAAGACAAAGTGCACACGTTTTTAGATGACCTGGTCGCAAGCATCGCATCGAGCGCTTCCGCACGTCTTGCTCACCGTATGCGTGATAAGGAAGAAGAGCGTACGAGCAGGCAGATTAAACACCGCGAAGATGAAGAGTTGATTGGCTGAAAGAAATCATAAGTAACCCCGCAGTTTTTTGCTGCGGGGTTTTTGTGTGGATAACTCATTGTACTTAACAAATAAAACAATTGGGAGTACAATATGTAGAGAAAAAGCAAACTTAAATATATGATAAAGGAGTAGAAATTCTAGTGCAGGAAACCAAACCGCGTTGGATATACTGGAAAAAAACCTTTCATTCAAAATTTCAGGCCGGCTGCCTCAAAGCAAAGCTTGAAGAAAACTGGCACAACGGATACGAACTAGGACCGCTCGTAGAAATAAGAAAGCTGCGCTCCAATAAATATGTGGTGCGATATACGTACGATGAAGCTTAAAGCTAAAACATACAGCTTTATAAAAAATAGATTAAATAAAAAAAGGTAAGAGCCGTTTTATGTCCCGGGACGTAAAACGGCTCTTAGTTATGAGGAGTTATTCGGTGCTTTCTTTCCACCCTTGTTCAAACAGCATTTTTCCCGGCCAGGTGTAAGCCATTAACCCGCCATCAGCCAAAATAGTTTCACCGGTAACAAAAGAGCTGTCATCGGAGGCAAGAAAAAGAGCTACCGTAGCCATTTCCCGGGGATCACCAAGTCGTCCCATCGGCGTCACCCATTTTTGTGCCTCACGGAATTGCCGCCCGCTTTCTTCCTCCTGGCTTCCGGCAAGATCATCAATCAACGGAGTTTCAATAGTCCCGGGGGCGAGGGCGTTTACCCTGATTTTATTCCGGCCGTAATCAATTGCCATTGCCTTTGTCATGTTTGTGATACCGCCTTTGGCAGCGTTATAGCCTGAACGGTCCAGGTCGGCAGCAAGTCCGGACATGGAAGAGACATTAATAATAGATCCGCCGTCTTCAAGCATTAATGGGATTAAATATTTGCTTACTAAAAAGGTTCCACGGAGGTCAACACTCATAATCTGGTCGAATAATTCGACCGGGTACTCATGAAGTTTGCCGCCCTCCTGATCCATACCGGCATTATTGAACAAAATATCGATAGTACCATAGCTTCTTTTCATATGTTTGGCAAACTCCTGAACACTTGATTCGCTTGAAACGTCAAGCTTAACAGAAGCAGCTCTGCCGTTATTATTGCTGATGGAGGAGACAGTCTCAAGCAAATCATTTTCATTCACATCAGCGCAAATAACTTCTGCTCCTTCTTCTGCAAACACCGCAGCTGTAGCCTTTCCAATTCCGTTTGCCGCTCCAGTTATAACAGCTGTTTTTCCGTTTAATTTTCCCATAGTCATTTCTCCTTTCAAAAATAGCAGGTCTCGGCTTGATACCATTACCTGTTCCTGTCTCTTTGTAAACATTTGTAAACGAATGCATGAAATTATTATATATATTTGCATCAAATAAAGAACGGCGGCATAATTTTAGATATAGCAAAAAATTGTTAGAATGCAGAAAAGAGGAAGACGAATGAAACGTATTACCGTAGTAGGCGGGGGAATTACAGGGCTTACCATTCTGTATTACCTGCAGAAATGGAAATTGGAAAGCGGCAGCAATATTGAATTGACGCTTGTGGAAAAAGAAGAAAAAGCAGGCGGTAAAATACGAACCGTCCATCATGAAGATTTTATTATGGAAACCGGGGCTGATTCTGTTGTAGCAAGGCACAGCGCAGTGCTTCCGTTAGTCAAAGAAGTGGGACTCGAAAAAGAAATGGTGTATAACAGCACCGGGGTGTCTTACCTGTATGTAAAAGATCAGCTTTATCCGCTCCCGAAGGATGCAGTCTTTGGTATTCCATCGGGACCAGGGTCGCTTTTAAAAAGTCCGCTTATTTCCTGGAAAGGAAAGGTTCAGGCACTTGGAGATTACGTAAAAAAGAATAAGAACTTCACGAAAGAAAGCTCAGTGGGGGAGTTCCTCGAATCCTTCCTGGGTCGTGAACTGGTGAAAAATCAAATTGCACCGGTTTTGTCCGGCGTGTACTCGGGGGATATTTACTCACTTACCATGGCATCGACCCTTCCGTACCTCGTGGATTATAAAAACGATTTTGGAAGTATTATGCGGGGGATTGCAAAAAACAAAAAAACGTTCGGAGCGGGGGGAGGGAAAAAATTCATTTCCTTCCGGAATGGTTTGTCTTCGCTGCCGGAGGCGCTGCTTTCGAAATTAACCGAAACAGAGGTGTTGTTTGGACGGCAGGTGGAGCACATTAAAAAGAAAGATGAAGCGTATCAGGTGAAGCTCGACAACGGAGGAAGCCTAGAGACAGATGCCGTAGTTATAGCTGCACCGCATCGGACTGCAGCACGTATACTGCAGGATGAAGAGATGACAAAAATATTTAACGAGTTCCAGAGTTCGTCTCTTTTAAGTGTGTATGCTGGTTTTTCCCTGCTGCCGGACAGTCTGCCGCGGGACGGGACGGGATTTATCGTTTCTGAGAACAGCGATCTTGAATGTAATGCATGCACATGGAGCAACCGGAAATGGATTCATACCTCGAAAGGCGAAAATGTGCTGGTGCGTTTATTTTACAAAAGCTCCAAGCCTGCGTATCAACGAATGCAGGAAGGAGGAGAAGAGCAGATAAAGCAGACAGCGCTAAATGACCTTAAGGAAAGCCTTCATATTGAACAGGAGCCGGTAAGGCTGGAAGTAACAGACTGGGAACAGCTGATGCCAAATTATCACATCGGGCACCAGTCAGCTGTCGGAGAGCTTGAGAGGCTGCTGAAAGAAAAGTTTCCAGGCGTTTACGTGGCTGGTGCTTCGTATTACGGAGTTGGTATCGGCGCCTGCATTCAAAACGGGATAAATACTGCAGAAGCCCTGTACAACAGTATTTAAAAGCACGTCTCTTCCAGCCGGAAAAGGCGTGCTTCTTTACATATCAATTGAATGCCTGCTGCGCAGATACTCCTTCATAACCGTTTGCTGGCCGTCTACGATTGTTTCAGGGAGAGCTGCAGGATCCAAAAAAGCCACCGAGGCTGACTCGTTGGGATCGGGTTGAATAGTACCTTCCAAATGATCAGCGGTGTAGGCAATAATCACACAGTAAAAAGGGTCACCGTTCGGTGCAATCACAAACGTACCCTCACCGGAGTAAACATTAAACAGTCGGAGGCCGTGGGCGTGAAGACCTGTTTCTTCCAGGGTCTCACGGACTGCTGTTTCTTCGGCAGCCTCCCCGAGCTCCATTAAGCCTCCGGGAAAGCTCCAGCTGCCCGGGGGATTGGTTCTTTCCTGCAGTAAAATACCGCCTTCATCGTTTTCTGCAATAACAACAGCTCCCACGAGAATCACTGTTTCTTTTCCAACGAGCCGCCTTAGGTTTTCTACATACCCCACATGAAACTCCCTCTCTGTAGTGTTTTCTCTACCATATCATGAAAATATGGGCAGGAGAAAAGCAGTATCAATATTCATACGTAAAAATATGGTATGTTAAAGTGAAAGAATAAATAAAGCATGGATGTGAATAAATTTAGCCAGTATTACAGGACAAATGCCGTATAAACTGGCTGAAAATCGGGAACAGTAATTTAAAAGCATGAAATTGAGAGCAAAGTAACAGGGGGATGCTTGTATGTTTAAACGACTGTTAATTGCAGTAGACGGTTCCGATCACTCTGCCCGTGCGGTGGAAAAAGCAATTGAAAGCATTGCGCCGGAGCTTTCCGAAGTCTATGTGGAGGTCGTCTACGCGACTACCTCTTCGCAGCCGAAATCGAGCAGGCTGAGTGAGCATGAATTATACATTCAGCAGCAGAATGAAGAAGTAATTCTGCAGCCGGCGGTCGAACGACTCATCGCAGAAGGAATAAGAGCAGAAAAAGTAGTGCTCCACGGGGATCCGGCAGCGGCTATTAGTGAATATGCCAACGAATACGAATTTGATTGTGTTGTTGTGGGAAGCAGAGGACTGAATCCGTTGCAGAAAATGGTTATTGGCAGCGTCAGCAGAAAAATTGTGGAGCAGATCCGGCACCCTGTGCTTGTCGTAAAATAAACGTGCCTTAATAAAATACTGTTAAAAAGCTGCCATTTTTGCGGGCAGCTTTATTATTATTTGCAAAATTCTTTTCAAGGCGTACGTTTGTCCATTACAAACAGGCACAGGAATGGTAGAATGGTTTTCGTGCTGAATAAATATTATACATAGGAGTTTTCCACATGGCAGAACAAGAAGAAAAGTTAGAGAGAGCCGTAGGGGCAAAATCTATCGAAAATTTGGATTTCAGGCTTGGGGCTTTTGGAGCTGCAGTGCCGTTATTGTTTTTCGTAGTCTGGGCGATTACTACCAGTGTTCTTCAGCTTTCCTCTGAGATTGGGCTGGTACTGGGGGCAGTCATCGGACTGACCCTTGGCATGCTGTTTTGTAAAAGCCGGTGGGCGGACTACGCACAGGGCCTGTTTGACGGTCTGGCGCAGCCGATTGGCGTCATCGCCATGGTGGCCTGGTTTTATGCGGGGATGTTTGCACAGGTGCTCCAGGTAGGCGGTTTGGTAGAAGGGCTTGTCTGGACAGGGATAGCAACAGGTGTAACAGGCGGCCTGTTCACCGCAGTAACATTTCTGCTTGCTGCAGTCTTTTCTACAGCAGTCGGCACCGGCTACGGTACGACCGTGGCGTTTTGTACACTGATGTTTCCAGCCGGCGTAGCTACAGGGGCAGATCCGGTACTGCTGTTTGCTGCGATACTTGCCGGTGCAGTATTTGGCGACAATCTTGCGCCGGTTTCTGATACGACAATCGTTTCCGCAACGACGCAGAATGCAGATGTGCCGGGTGTAGTAAGAAGCCGGTTCAAGTACGCGATCGCTGCAGCCATTCCAAGTGCAGTATTGTTTGCAGTCTTCGGCGGAGGAGACGGCGGTGCAGTCTCCGGCGTTTCTTCTGCAAACGTAGTGGAAGACGTTTCGCCGGGTGGTCTGATCATGCTTCTTCCGTTTCTGCTCGTGCTTATATTGGCATTATCCGGCCAGCATTTAATTACTTCATTAACATGGGGAATTGTATCTGCCATTCCATTAATCGTCATTTCCGGTCTGGGTGCATTTTCGGATATTATTCGTTTTAACCCTGAAGCAGATGCGGTAGTCGAAGGGGCGTTAATCGATGGTATCACCGGGTATGTGAATATGGCTATTTTGATATTATTAATTGTGGCTGCAGCTTATTTGATGAGACTCGGCGGAACTATGCAGGCGATTACCAACGGCCTGGTTCGCTGGATTAAAAATTCTGTACGCCGGGCAGAGCTGTCGATGTGGGGAATTGTAGCTCTGTTGAACAGTTCCATTACCATTAACACGGCTGCAGAAATTGCAGCGGCTCCGTTTGTCCGGGATATCGGGGAAAAGTACGGGATTCACCGTTACCGCCGGGCGAACCTGCTTGATGCGGTAACATCGGCACTCGGCTACATTTTCCCGTGGGGAGCTCCGGTGCTTCTTGGCTGGTCTACGATCCAGACGATGCAGGAGCAGTACAACTGGCTGCCGGTGGTCGAGCCTACTGCAGTATTTCCTTTCGTCTTTCAGGGGTGGTTTCTCGTCTTAATCATGCTGCTTGCAGCGATTACCGGGTGGGGGCGCCGCTATGAAGGAAAGAACGGGGAAGAACTCCGCGAACGCCCTTCGGAATAAACCAAAAGCGTGCTGCTTCGGCAGTGCGCTTTTTTTTGTTTGAAGGAAAATTTTCCTTTACTTCTCATCTGGATGGGGATCGCGGTTATCTTTTTAACAGGAACCCAGCTGCTACAGTGGAATGGTTGAGCGTGAGCAGTTTACTTTGCATGGCTGCCGGATATAGTTAGAATAGGTTCTGCAACAGCTTAAAGGATGTTTGAAAAGATGAGAGAGGAAAAGCGTCTTTACATTCCTTTGTGCTAAATCAGAAAGTAATTGTGGAAAGGGTGACCATCGTCATGGCAAAAAACGTTTTAATGGTTGTAACAAGTCATTCCAAAGTGAACAATGAAGCAAAAACAGGCATATGGCTTTCCGAATTTGCGGAAGCATATATTGAATTTCAAAACAAAGGCTACAACGTTACTATCGCAAGTGTAGACGGCGGTAAGCCGCCAATTGATGAAGGAAGCGTGCAGCAGGAAACGCGCCAGGAAATTCTTGATGCAGAAAAATATCTTGAAGAAACAGTGAAGGTGGATACTGTTTCTGCTTCGGATTTTGATGCCATTTTTATTCCTGGAGGGCACGGAGCGATGTTTGACCTGCCGGAAAGCCAAAAAGTCCAGGATCTGATCCGTGAATTTTATGAAGCGGACAAATACGTGGCTTCGGTCTGCCACGGACCGGCGGCGCTGGTTAACGTTACTCTTTCAAACGGAGAACCGCTTGTTTCCGGCAAAAGGGTAAATGCTTTCACAGACGCGGAGGAAGAAGATACAGGACTCACGGCTCACATGCCGTTCCTGCTTGAGAGCCGTCTGCGTGAGCTTGGAGCCGAATTCGTTACGGCACCAAACTGGACCGAACACGTGGAAGCCGATGGCTTCCTGATTACCGGCCAAAATCCGCAATCGACAGAAGCCGTAGCTAAAGAATTCGTGCAAAAACTGGGCAGCTAATGCTGACTGAAAAAAGAGCCCCGGCCTTTCCAACTGCGTTGGAGGCCGGGGCTTTTTGTTTATATAAGACTGGTGTTAATATAATTTTCCGCGAATATGAAGCATCGTACAGAGTGACATGATGGAATGAATATAGCAGTTCTGGCGAAGAGCAAATGGGTCGCCGAAAAATTCCGGCAGAACGCGGTCCATCGTTTCTTTCATTTTGTCGTATAAAATCTTTGTAACCTGTTCTTCAGAATAATACAGCGTTTCCCGTCCCTGCAGCCATTCGGAATAAGATACGATAACACCGCCGGCGTTGGCAAGGATGTCAGGGATGATGACGACACCCTGTTCAGCTAAAATGGCATCGGCTTCGGTGGTAATAGGAGAGTTGGCGCCTTCTATAAGAATAGAGGCTTTAACATCCTGCACATTGTCTTTATGAATGACACCACCGAGAGCGGCGAAAAATAAAGCATCTACTTCGAGATAAAGAACATCGTCACGGTCCCGCACATCAGCGCTAATGCCAAGTTCATGGATTTCCTCATCAGTGGTGGGAAGATCGCCATCATGATCGTTGGAAAAATCGAGCAGAGCAGGTACGTCGAGTCCGTCTTCATTGTAAAGAGTGACGTTCTGGTCACTTACAGATACGACTTTCGTATCAAGGTAGTCGCAGTTATATGCCTGCATCGCGGTGACCGAGCCTACATTTCCGAAGCCCTGTACAGCGATGGAAAGCGACCGCCCGTAAAATTCAAGCGCAGTTTTGAAAAATTTATTTTCCGAAGTCTGGAATTCGTCGCGCCGGTTTTTCAGAAAGTCATGCAGCAGGTATCGTAAAGTGAAATAAACTCCTTTCCCGGTGGCTTCTCTTCTGCCAAGGGAACCGCTGTTTTTAACACTTTTTCCTGTGAAGCTTCCACGGTAAGGAATGCCCGGGTTAATATTTTTGTATTCAGCCATCATCCAGTCCATCTCCCTGGCGCCTGAGCCGGCGTCGGGAGCGGGGATATCTTTATCCGGCCCAATTACATCGTTGAAGTACTGCACGTATTTTTTGCAAACGAGGTTTAATTCCTTTTTGCTGAACTCCTTTGGATTAATACTGATGCCGCCCTTGCCACCGCCAAATGGTACGTCATGGAGGGCATTTTTAATAGTCATAAGAGAAGCAAGGGAGGATACTTCGTCTTCATCGACGCTTTCGTGAAAACGGATACCGCCTTTGTAAGGCCCCATAGTGTCGTTGTGCTGGACACGGTACGCCTCCAAACGTACTACTTCGCCGTTTTGAAGAGGAACACGAAGAAACGATTTGTGTACATGGTTGGGGGTAGAAAGGATGGAAATAAGAGAGGAAAAGGCCGTTTCACGAGCCTGGCCTTCGTAATCGGGCAGAAAGCTCTCATCCTGCATCAGTGCATCGAGCGATTCCTGAATGATTTTTGTCGCTTTATCTGACATGATATGTCCTCCTTAAGGTATTTGGGCCTATGTAAGTATTCTAGTACAGAATACCACTTTTCAGGAGACTGCAAACGGATTCGTGGAAATTAACACCAAAAAAGTATCGTCCTTGAGCGGATAAGTTGCGTTTGGGAAAATGATGCGTGCATACTGATTTTTGGATACTACTTATAATTTGTGGCAGGAGAAAGGAAGTCGTAATAATGACAGAGGAAATATCTAACCAGCAAGCGGCAGCTCCTTTATTTGAACCCTTTCAAATAAAAGATCTGCATCTTGAAAACAGAACAGTAATGGCGCCGATGACAAGAGGATTTTCGCCGGGAGGCGTACCAAACGAAGACGTGGTAGCCTATTACCGGCGCCGGGCTGAAAATAATGTAGGACTGATTGTGACAGAAGGAACCGGTATTAATCACCCTGCGAGTGTGGAAGACCCGGGTGTACCGGCCTTTTACGGTGAAAAAGCCCTCGAAGGATGGGAAAGGGTGGTAGAGGCAGTGCATGAAGCAGGAGGAAAAATCATTCCCCAGCTCTGGCACGTAGGCATAACACGACCGGTAGGAGCAGAGCCGAACTCTGAGACTATGCCGATTGGACCTTCGGGTTTAGCTTTAAGCGGGGAAGCTGTATCAAAGCCGCTGACAGTGGAAGAAATTGATGAGCTGGTGCAGGCTTATGCAGACGCTGCAGCAGCGGCGAAGCGTATTGGCTTTGATGGCATTGAAATCCACGGCGCCCATGGATATCTGATTGACCAGTTTTTCTGGGAGCAGACCAATAAGCGTACGGATCAGTACGGCGGAAATTTTGTCGAACGGACAAGGTTTGCCGTTGAAGTAATCGAAGCATGCCGCCGGGCTGTAGGTGAAGATTTCCCTATCTTCTTCCGGTTTTCGCAGTGGAAAATGTCTGACTTTGAAGCAAAGCTTGCAGACACGGCAGACGAACTGGCCCAGTTCCTGGAGCCGCTGTCTAAAGCAGGCGTAGACGTCTTTCACTGCTCAACCCGCCGCTTCTGGGAGCCGGAATTTGACGGTTCTTCATTAAATCTTGCCGGCTGGACGAAATATTTAACCGGTAAGCCTTCTGTAACGGTAGGGTCTGTAGGGCTGAATGGTGTTTTCACAAGCTTTGATAAAGCAGAAAACGATGATATTCAGGAATTAGTCAACCGGCTCGAAAACGATGAATTTGACCTGGTCGCAGTTGGGCGTCCGCTGTTAACGGATCCGGCATGGGCCAAAAAGATGCAGGAGGGCCGAACGGATGACCTGGTGCCGTTCACCAAAGACGCATTAAGCGAGCTGTATTAAATTCTATTATAAGTAAATCATGGACTCTCCGGCCACTGCCGGGGAGTTTTTTTCTATAAGATGTGTGAATCATTAAGGTAAGGGAAAAGAAGAATAGGGTTCTAATACAGGTCCAGTCAGGAGAAATTAATGAAAAAAATGAACACTGCGGCAGAAACGTCTGTTTTAAATAATCCACAAAATATTGTTTCGATAGTATGCTTATTGGTCATTCTTGCGCTTTCCCTCGTGTCTTACCAGATATCAGGCTGGCAGTATGTCATTCTGCTCTGGATTGGTTTTTTTCTTGGATTTTCCCTTTTCCACGCCCGCTTCGGTTTTTCGGCAGTCTACCGGCAGATTATCGAAAAAGGCAATACAGAAATGCTGCGGGCTCACATGCTGATGCTTATTCTCGTATCAACTTTTTCAGCTGCTATTTTTATTATCAGTCCGGCTTTGTTTGGGACAGTCCCAATACCGGCGCTTTCCGCTGTGAGTGTTGGATTGATAGCAGGAGCGTTCATTTTTGGCTTTGGCATGGAAATAGGCAGCGGCCTTGCCCCATCTTCATTTTACGAAGCAGAGGGCGGCAGGACTGCTTTAATTTGCACGTTGGCCGGCTTTATGACGGGGGCAGTGGCAGGGGCAGCCCATTTTGGTTTTTGGAACACCTCTCTTCCTTCGTTTGATCCAGTCTCGTTGGCGGTGGATACGGGAATCGGTTACATATGGGCGTGGGCGATTCAAATTGTTTTTCTCGGAATGATTGCTTTTGGCTCGTATGTGCACAAAAAACGAACTAGGCCTCCGGCACTCCCGCCGCTGCCTTCCGCCGCAAGCTGGAGCCGGATTATTTTCGGCTCCTGGCCGCTGTGGGTGGGTGCTGTTATTCTTGCAGTATTAAATGCTCTCATCTTTCTCGTGCAGGGGGAGCCCTGGAAGCTGACAGCTTCTTTTTCCTTATGGGGATCGAAGATAGTGCAGGCTCTTGGAATGAACGTGAGCGAATGGACATACTGGTTTGAACAGGATCAGTTTGTTGCCCTTCATCAATCGGTGCTGATGGATTCCATGAGCATTATTAATTTCGGTGTCATCCTGGGCACTGTAGTAACTCTGGCCATGAACCGACAAATCCGGTTTTCGAGGATCCCTCTTCGGGTTGCTTTAATCGCCCTGATTGGGGGAGGGCTGATGGGATACGGGGCAAGTATCTCGTTCGGTGCCAACATTGGGGCATATTTTAGCGGTATCGCCTCATTCAGCCTCCATGCGTGGATATGGCTAGTCATGGCCGTGCTTGGTGTGTACACTGCCTACTATATCAGTCACCGGCTGCCGTTGTATCATTACGAAGAAGGAAAACGCACGGATAAATAATAATAGCCTCCCAGGCTGTGATTGGCCTGGGAGGCTATTGGTTTATCATTGTTTATTCACTTGGGGAAACCATTTTCGCTGGATCGACGATCAATTCAAACTCTTCTTCATTTAACATGCCGCTTTCAAGCACGGCTTCCTTCAGTGTCTGTCCGTTAGCATGGGCGGACTTGGCAATTTTAGCCGCGTTTTCGTACCCAATGTGAGGGTTCAGCGCTGTGACGAGCATCAGAGAATTACGGAGATGCGCATCAATGCGTTCCTGATTTTCTTCAATGCCGACTGCACATTTATCATTAAAGGAAACGAGCGCATCAGCGAGCAGGTAGCTTGACTGCAGGAAATTATAAACAATAACCGGCTTAAACACGTTGAGTTCAAAATTACCCTGGCTGGCAGCAAAACCGATCGTAGCATCGTTGCCCATTACCTGTGCTGAAACCATAGTCAATGCTTCACTCTGGGTTGGGTTTACCTTTCCAGGCATAATAGAGCTTCCCGGTTCATTCGCAGGTATGGAAATTTCGCCAATACCACAGCGGGGACCGCTTGCAAGCCAGCGGACGTCGTTTGCAATTTTCATGGCGTCTGCTGCGAGGGCTTTTAATGCTCCGTGCGCATATGAAATTTCATCGTGGCTGGTAAGGGCGTGAAACTTGTTTGGGGCAGAGCGGAAGGATTTGCCGGTATAGGCACTAATTTCTTCGGCTACATATTCACCGAATTTTGGGTGGGCATTAATGCCTGTACCGACAGCTGTTCCGCCGATTGCAAGGTCTTTCACGTGATCAATGCTTTCTGTAATCATTTCAGCTGAACGCTCAAGCATCCGGTGCCAGCCACTGACCTCCTGGCCGAGCGTAAGCGGAGTGGCATCCTGAAGATGCGTGCGGCCAATTTTAATTACATTTTCAAATGCATTCATTTTGTTCTCCAGGGTCGCACGAAGCGCTTCCACGGCAGGAAGAAGCTGATCTTCCACCTTTTGCACGGCAGCTACGTGCATCGCCGTAGGAAAGGTATCGTTTGAGCTCTGGGAACGGTTGACATCGTCGTTTGGATGCACGCTCAGAGAAGACCCTTTGTCTTCAAGCAGCTGGGAAGCGCGGCGGGCCACTACTTCGTTCATATTCATATTGGACTGGGTACCGCTTCCGGTCTGCCAGACTACGAGCGGAAAATGGTCGTCGAGTTTCCCGGAAAGAACCTCGTCGCACGCTTCGACGATAGCGTCGGCCTTTTCCGCTTCAAGCTTGTCCAGGCGTTTGTTTGCAAGAGCCGCAGAACGTTTTAAAATGGCGAACGCATATACGACGTCGATCGGCATAGTTTCCTGGCCGATTTTAAAGTTTTCCAGGCTGCGCTGGGTCTGCGCGCCCCAATGCTTGTCTTTCGGTACGTGCATGTCTCCAAGTGTATCTTTTTCTACGCGATAGTCCATCGATAGGTCGACCTCCTACTAGTATCAATAAGGTAATAGAGTAAGCACTCTTCCTCTAGATTAAAGAACATTTTTAAAAAAAGAAAGGCTTTTCAAAGGAGAAATACCAATTTCATCGTCTCGGGAGACAAACAGAAACGAGACAGGAAAAATAGATGTTGTATAAACAGTAGTTTTGCTATAATTTTTACGAAAAGGAGGCAGCTGGTATGTGGTACTCACTGGAAGTCCCGTCGGGGAATAACGAAGCATGGAGCCTGAGGCTCTATGAGCATGATATTTATACATTTTATATTGATGAAGCCATAGAGACAAGGAAGGATGAAGACGGATATACATACGAATTCAGCAGTGGGGAAAAAAGCAGATTATATGTTTACACGGAAAATGTTTCTAAAAAAGAGTTAAGCCGGATGCTTGAAGTACACACACATGATTTGCACGATTGGGAGCCACCGGAGTGGAAAGAGTCTTCCTACGAAAACGTCAGACTGGCAGACGGATGGGAACTTGTGTATCCCCCGTTTCAGGAAAAGCAGGGAGAACGGGAATTACGTCTTGATCCGCAGGGAGCGTTTGGGACAGGCATCCATGAAACCACAAGGGACGCTCTCGAATGTATTGTCACCTGTACGGAAGGGTTGAGGGCTGCAGACATTGGCGCGGGAAGCGGGGTGCTGTCGATTGCTCTTGCAAAAAAAGGCATGCAGGTGGATGCCTATGATATGGAGCCGGTAACGCGGGAGATAGAACAGCAGGCAGCGTTAAACAGAGTAGAAAATCGAATTAAGGTATACGAACAGGACGTAGTTGGCCCAGTCTTTCCATACGAAGCATACGATATAGCCATCATCAATATTGGGGCGGATATTGCGGTGCACTGGCTCGAACGGGCTGGTTCCATAGAGGTTCTTCCTCAGCAGGTTGTAGTATCCGGACTGGTGGACTGGTCAGTGGAGCGGGTGAAAAAAGCATTTTGGGTTAAAAATTATACGGATGCCTGGTACAAACAGACGAATGAATGGCACACTATATTATTTCAAAGGAGAGGCTCAGAATGACAAAACCACATGTTTTTATTACGAGGCCAATGCCCAACTGGCTGTTGGAAAAGCTTGAAAAGGAAGCTACGCTGGATGTATGGAATAAAAACGAATCGGTGCCGGAAGAGGAATTAGTCCGGAGAACAGCGGAAGCAGACGGTTTATTCTGTACCGTATCGGAGCCTGTGACAAGAAACGTTATTGAACAGGCACCGCGGTTGAAAGTAATAGCGACGATGGCAGTGGGATATAATAACATTGATCTGGAAGCGGCAGAAGAACAGAAAGTTAAAGTGGCCCACACTCCGGGTGTACTGACAGAAACAACCGCGGATCTCACCTTTGCTTTATTGATGGCCGCAGCTCGGAGGCTGCCGGAAGCCATGGATACTATCCGGAAAAATGAATGGGGGTCCTGGGCGCCGTTTGCATTTACGGGACAGGATATTTACGGTGCCACCCTTGGGATTATCGGCATGGGACGTATTGGAGAAGCTGTGGCTAAGCGGGCTGGTGGTTTTGATATGAACATACTTTATCATAATCGCTCGCGGAAGCGGGAAGCAGAAGAGCGAACTGGTGCTTTATACGCTGAGCTGGATGAACTTTTGGGAGAGGCTGACTTTATGTGCGTGCTCGCTCCAGCCACACCCGAAACAGAAAAGCTGATCAACGCGGAAGCTTTTCGTAAAATGAAAAAAACAGCTGTATTTATTAACACCTCGAGAGGGACAACTGTGGATGAGGAGGCACTGGTGAATGCGCTTCGGGAGGGAGAAATTTTCAGCGCCGGTCTGGATGTCTTTGAGAACGAACCTATTAGTGCAGACCATCCGCTTCTCAGCCTGTCCAACGTTGTGGCACTCCCACATATCGGCAGTGCCAGTGAAAAAACACGCCGGCGTATGGCGGATATGACTGCAGACCATATTTTACAGGGCCTCCATGGACTGCCGTTAACGCATGAAGTGCCTGGAAAATAAAAAGCATCTCGCGAGCCTGAAACGGGCGCGCGAGATGCTTTAGTTGTATTATGACTTGTTCCAGGTTGCTGTGCCATTTTTTTCTTCCTTCATTCGTTTGCGGAAGCGAACCGTTTCCGCGGTGATGACTCCGGAAAGCCCCAGAAGAGCGATTAGGTTTGGAGCTGCCATCAAGCCGTTCATCGTGTCTGCAAGCGACCAGACAATTCCGAACTGGACTACAGCACCAAAGAATA
Organism: Marinococcus sp. LNHM3E3-2.2; assembly: GCF_056034385.1. NCBI lineage: Bacteria > Bacillati > Bacillota > Bacilli > Caryophanales > Bacillaceae > Marinococcus > Marinococcus sp. LNHM3E3-2.2. The sequence goes on along the minus strand of NZ_JBQLIC010000008.1, from coordinate 2,919 downwards.
CAGCGATAACGAAAATGACGCGGTAGGCAAAAACAGCTTTATACGTTTTGAAAAGGTAATAAATACAGCGTTCTCCGTAGTAGGACCAGCCCAAAATAGTAGAATAGGCGAAGAAAATCAGCCCTACAGAAACAATAATGCTTCCAGCCGGTCCTAAAAAGTGTTCAAATGTGGCGGCAGTCAGCGGTGCCCCGTCTAAGTCACCACTTACAAAGCTTTGGCCCATCACAAGAGAAATACCGGTAATGGAACAGATAATGATTGTATCAATAAAAACCTGGGTCATGGAGACAAGAGCCTGCCGGCCCGGATAGTCGGTACGGGCTGCGGCGGCTGCAATTGGTGCAGACCCAAGGCCTGCTTCGTTGGAGAAAACCCCGCGGGCCACCCCGTACTGAATTACAACCCCTACAGCCCCGCCGGCTGCAGCCTGACCGGTAAATGCATCGGAAACGATTGAACCGACCGCGGCTGGAACGAGATCCAGGTTGCCAAAAATAACAATCAGGCCACCGACGACATAGAAGACAGCCATAATTGGTACAATAAATGAAACTACCCGGCCAATGGATTTGATGCCGCCAAGTATAACAACCCCGGTTAAAATACTGAGCACAACACCAGTGATCCAGGTAGGCACGTTCCAGTTGGAGTCCAGCACATCGGCAACGGAGTTGGATTGAACGGTGTTGCCGATCCCAAATGCAGCAATCGCAGCAAATACGGCAAACAGGACGGCCAACCATTTCCATCCGAGCCCTTTTTCTATGTAATACATCGGCCCTCCGGCCATGCGGCCCCGTTCATCCTGAACCCGGTACTTAACAGCCAGAATAGCTTCTCCGTATTTTGTAGCCATCCCGAAGAGCGCACTGATCCACATCCAGAAGACTGCGCCAGGGCCGCCAATTACTACTGCTGTAGCAACACCGGCGATGTTACCGGTTCCAACCGTGGCTGCCAGAGCGGTCATGAGCGATTGGAAATGGGAAATATCCCCCTCTGATTTTTTGTCCTGCTTGGAAAAGGCAAGCTTTAAGGCATAAGGAAGAGTAGAAAATTGCAAAAATCCTAAACGAACTGTTAAAAAGATACCTGTTCCCAAAATAAGAATTAAAAATGGCGGGCCCCACACAATACCGCTGATGGTGGTTAGTAATTCTTCAACGCTGTTCATAAAACCTGACATATGTAACAACTCCTTTCCATAATGTAACTGTACATAAGATGTTATAAAGACGTGAACAGTTTGTTAGAAAAGTTTACTATAAAAATAATAAATTGGGTACATGTTTTGTAAAAATTATGAAAAATTCCGGAGAAGAAGATCATCAATTTCTATAAAAGATTTAAAATATGATGTTTTAGGGAGAAAAGATTCGGGCATTCGTATAGGTAGACGTAATCGGATGAAGGAGGACTAGACAATGAAAAAATTAAAAGTAGACGAAGTTTTTACAGATGACAAGGAACAGCTCCATTATACGGACGGTGAATTAGAGGTTCGTGATGATAACGGAGAGGATTGGGAAGTGAAGCTCTACGGAGTCGATAATCAGCGTTTCTTCACAGATGCTTTAAAAAATAACGAAAAGAAGCATTTAACATTCGAAACCGATAAAGGAAGCATGTACGGCCTCGTATCGGTGGAAGCACTTGACAATGCAGGTGTGGCTAATGAAGACGTAGTAACGCTTGTTGGAACCGGTCCGTTAAACGGTTTTTCGTAAGACAGAATGATAAATATCAGTAAATAACGGTCCAGGCTCTACAGCCTGGACTGTTTTTTAATTATAAGAAAAAAAGGTTTAAAAGACTGAAGCATAAAGCAGGCAGCCGCTAATCCGGCTGCCTGCTTTATGTAAATATTATGAACCGCTGCATGGGAGTTTCACTGGCGGATAGCCCTGTTCGCCTCTTCGCACTACAGCGTAGCCGGTCACGGTAAAGCCGTTTTTCAACAGCAGCCGGGTGCTGAGATTTCGTGAAACCTTATCAGGAGCTACGAGAAATACTTCTTTTTTCGGTACGGTCTGTAAATGTCTTTTTAAATACGGATACGGAAGGGCGAATGCACCGTTTATCGGGTTACGGTCTGATTCCTGGTATTCACGGACGTCCAGAATGTGGGCCGTGGTCTCCTGACTTTGAGGAAGGGAAGAACAAGGAACGCGTAAAACAGGCATCCAGCGTTTAAATGCCGGTATCATAACGAGAACAATAACAACTATAGTAATAATAAGCCAAAAAAGCATCAACGCACTCCTCATTCCTTTCTTATAGCGATTCATATTCTATATTTTTTTACGAACAGATTCAAGAACTTTGCTTACGCTTTTTACACTTACCCTATTAATGATTGCCTATAACAGCTTCATGCTATTAATTCTTCCTATGAAATTCAAGCATATTGGTTTCAGGGGAACGCAATTTTTGATAAGGTTAATACAGAAAGTAGGAGGTGAAGCTTCCATGCCAGAAACAGAAGAAAAAAGAGAATTGGAAGAACGAGTTTGGGCGGAACTGGAAAATGTAATTGATCCGGAGCTCGGTATTGATATCGTAAACCTGGGACTTGTGTATACAGTAACAGTCGATGACGACAGACAGGCGAATATCGAAATGACTCTGACCGCAATGGGCTGTCCACTTGCAGGCACAATCGTTAACGATATTAATTTCGCCATGAATGATTTGAAGGAATACGGAGAAATCAGTGAAGTGGACGTGGACATCGTTTGGAATCCACCTTGGAGTAAAGACAAAATGTCCCGTTACGCAAAAATCGCCTTAGGTATTCCGGATTGATAAAAGGGAAGCCGGCTGGATAAACCAGCCGGCTTCTCAGATTGTTGAGAAACAAAATAAAAGCGTCATGTTTGTTCGTGGATCGTTCGATCCACGTTCTTTTTTGGCTGG